>JAQBZS010000008.1 GCA_027622115.1 Planctomycetota bacterium
TGTCGAGTTTGGATGAGGCGTTGGAGCGGTCGTTGCGCGAGGGCGAGAAAGTCTTGTGCGAGGATGGACTTCTTGTGAATTAGTCTCGCTTGTTTAAGGGCTAGTAAGCGACATGCCGATGCGAAGATATGCCGCGGGCGAGCAAAACGATATCGCCATCTGGTCCAGATTCTTGGAAAAGACGCCAACACCGGGGGCGTTGAAGGTAGCAAATCTCAGCTTCTCGCGGTTTCCAATAGTCTGGGCAATGGCTCCGCCAAGCGAATGCCCGCAAAGCGTCACCCTCCCTGCACCAGGAATCGGATTCATCTTCATGAAGGCGGCCGCACATGCAAACTGGCCGGTGGCCATTCCAATGCCGAGTTTCCCGTCGGTTACTAAGTCTTGTGCGGATTCAGTACCGCGAAAGGCAAAGACGTACTCGTTGTGCTTTTTGAACAACGCACCTTGAAAATCTGATACGGCAAGTGCAGTATTTGAAGGAGACATTTCAGTCTTAACCAGACTCCATTCTCCAAGCGTCTCAAACAACACTTCTTCTTTGTCGTTGACCTTCTTCGTTATTGTTTTGCCCTGCCGCCCCAACAGTAAGTAGTTTTCGATTGTCGATTTACTCTCGTAGACCACCTTCGACAACTCAGCGAGTTCAAGGATTGTTGGCATGTACTTGTCTCCTTTGAGCGTTCAGCGAAATCTCACGAGCCCCCACAGAGCCGACGGCCCGGATCAGACTCTGCAATCGTTCTCTCATAGTCGACTCCGTACGATGTTCATGGCCGGATACGTAGAATCCAACTTCATTCCGATCTCCACCTTGGACTGCCATCACTATTTCACCGTCGAATTGCCTCATGTTTAATGGCTGCGCCCGGAAACGCAAGAAAAAAGAATGCTCGTAATCTGAGCCTGCTACCGGTGACCTTCCCCGGTCGAGCCGGAACGGCCGATACTCCCTCAGCAGTGTCGAGCAAATGCCAATCGCAATTCTGCATTGGGCGGCTTTTCTTACATCCCCCAAATTCTCGGGATTTCGGCGAGATTCGCCCGCACTTGAGCAGGCAGATTCGGGTTGGTGACACGTCGAATTTGTTCGCGAGAACTGAACGCTTTTCGTTTCGGATCCAGTAGCGCTGAGGGATCTCAAGAGCACGCGCAGTCGGATGCTTGAGTTCAATCATTACTTGCCGGCTTCCCAGTCCACCTCGCTTTTTTCCGTTTCTGCTCAAAGTCATGTGAGCCACTGGGAAAAGTCATTTTGCAAGTTGGCTCATCGCCACGATCCCCATGATTGTAGCTTTGGCATGGTCGGGCAGGTGTTGCCAAGCTTTAATCACGCGGGCCAGTTCAGGATCGGTTTCGGAGAGTTGGTGCAACTCAGAATGCAACTGAGAATTCGCCGTTGGCGCAACCTGCTGTGAATTGAGGAGTTGCGATCTTGCAGCGCTGGATTCAAAATCCAGTGAGGGTAAACCTCGTGGGGGTTCGAGTCCCCCCTCCGGTATTGGTGTTTCAACCGTCGACAATGGACGGCAATCGCCCTCAAAGCCCTGCATTTGCAGGGCTTTCGGCGTTTCCGGTTGGTTGGCTTTCGCATCCCGTGTTCGAACGTCGGTTTTGCCAATCGATGTCACGGAGTGGCATGTTTTGGCAGCAGTGAGCGCAACTATTTAAGACGTCATTCTGCGTGTCGCCCGGTCGAGTCAACGATAGTGAGAATCGTGGCCTTCACATGGTCCGGCTGCGTCGGCCAAGCTTCCGTCAAGCGAGCGAGTTCCGAATCGGCTTTTTGGTCAGTTGTTGCAACTCAGCGTGCAACTGATCCGGGCAGCGCCTTGATATTTCATCCGCACTCATTGGCTCGCAATCGTCATCAAACCCCTGTTTTCCCAGGTTTTTTGCATGCGCGCGGTGATTGACTTGACTCGGCGTTTTGCGAAGTCCTCGAACGGACTGCAAGATTGGACTTTTGATGAGACGCCGAATTGATTCCCACGCTTCTGCGTCGAGTCGGGTGATTACACCCCGCCAACCCCGATGACCCCGGGAATGGCCGGTTGATGAAGGGGCCACCGCCGGTTCTCCTTCAGAAACTCCAAGAACTTCTCGCCTCCTCGATGTTTCTTTATGTCCGCTGCAACGTCCGGATGCAGAATACCTCGATTCGGCCTTTCTCGCTTTGGTTGTTGCTTGAAGAGAATGTCGCTGTAGCGATTCAGATAGACAGTGACAACGTTGTCAAAAATGAAACCGTGTCGCCACTTTGTCGCTCGAAGAGTATTCTACTTATACTCGGGGTTCTCGCGAACTTTGTCCGCCAGATACTCGCCCAACCGACGATCGTCAAGATCTGGTTTGCCCCACATCCGGGAGGCTTCAAATCGCTTGACTAAATCGAGTGCCATACTTGGACGTCTTGCGTTCTTTGCCGGTCTTGTGGTCGCGATACGTCCTCTTGAAGACTTTCGCCATGCCGAGTTACCTTTGCTGTTCGAGTGACCTTGTGAACCGTCGCGACGTGCCAGCGTCCGGCGGTTCTCTTCGTTTACGCTTCGGCTCTGGCCATGCGATAAACCCGCAGAGCGGCTGTTGCCGTCCAGGGTTTGCCGCGCGTTGTGGTGTGGCCGTCCGTGTTCAGACGGTTCGCAATGGCGCGAAACGACTCGCCGCCGTCTCGCATTTCGATAATCGTTGGAAACAAGAAACTGTAAGCCTCTCGCGTGGACTTTCTGCGCATCTCGGCAGCTGCCTTGGTGCCATCCTTCGCGCCCGCCTGCCGGCGTACCTCGCGTCCATCCCCAACTCGGATTCGCTCACCTTCGCCAGTTTGTCGATGTCGCTTTGCTTCACGTTTTTCTCCTCAGATGGGCGGCGGACGGCAAAGTGGCTACCACCGTCGGTCGTTGGACAGTTTGCAGGCGGCTGGAGCGGTTGCCGAGCGTGGTATACACGAGATTGGTCTGATTGCCGTTCACATCTTCGTGCCGCGTGATCCAGCCGTCTGTCCAGGTGAGCTGTGTCTTGTTACCGAGCGGGTTCTCCACCGCGCTGATATTGCGGTCCGAGTCGAATTGCACCGAGGTCACTGCCCCGTTGGGTTCGGTGATGGTATGCACCGCGCCGTAACTGTAGGTGTAGACCGCGCCGTCCGGGTTGGTGACGGTGCGGACACGGCGCAGGGCGTCATAGGAAAAACTCGTCCGCCGGGACATGGGGTCGATGCGCGCCGTGAGCAGGTGGCCGCTATCGTAGGCGAATGAAAACCGGGTGCCGGCTGGGCGCAGGACTTCGATCAGATCGCTGTTGCCGTCCACGGTGATACTGGTGCGATTGCCGGAAAACTCGACTTCACATCTCAACTCGTTTTGAAAGGGCGATTCATGATTCTTGACCGCAAACTTAAAGCGCGACTGTTGCCTGCGATGTTATTCGCCGTTGCAGCAGTGGGTGTGAACGAAGCAACCCACTCCAGCGAGATTCTCGGCGTTGGTCAAAAGCAGAACGCGCCGAACGGGAAACCGGAAACGCCACAAACCGGCGACGACCCAGCTCCTGTCGCCGTACCTGCACCCCAAGTCTTGAAGGCCAAGTACCAGAAGTTCCTTGTCGAACATCCCTCGCATCCGGATGCGAGGGATGTGCAAATGGCTTTTGCACGGCTGCAGATTCAACTGGCGAAAACGGCCGTGAATCCGAAGGACGCGCAGGTTCTGCTGACGCAAGCCCGCGCGCGAATCGGTGTGGCTCGCAAACTGTTCACGGCGGAACTCGCCAAAGTCGAGGCCCGATGGAAGTCCTTTCCACCATTTATCGACCGGAAAAAGGACGCCAAACAGTTTGCGGAGCGACGGCAAGTTGAGAGCGAATTCTTGATCGTGCAATTGCAACTGGCGACATGCGGTTATGTGGAATCGCAAACGTACGACATCGGGTCGAATGAACACGAACAGTCGCTGACCAAGGCCGCTCGTGGATTCGAACAGATCCACCGAAAATACCGGACGCAAGTTGCCGGACTGCAAGGCCGTTTGTGGCAAGGAAAGTGTTTGGAGGAACTTGGCGAAATCCGCCATGCGTTGGGCATCTTTAATGAGTTGCTGCAACACGGCGGGCGAGGCAAACCCCTGCGTCAACTCGGGAATCAGGCCCAGCATTTCCGAATGATTTGCTTGAATCATGACTCGCGACGTGATTGGGAACTCGTTGTCGTCGAATCCAAAAACTGGATCCGAGATTCCACCGAGGCCGAACGCAATTCGAGTGCCGGGCTTGGCATCCTGTGGGAAAAGTCGCGAGCGTTGATCGGAACTTCGCGAAATCCCAAATCGGCCGGAACGATGCTGAGGTCGCTCGGCGAAGAGGTCGGTGATGATCCGAGCGGTCAACTGAAGAGACTGGGGCTGGATCTGCAACAGGAATTGCGAAACAAAAACGGCGGTTTCGACGTGTCCTTCGTCGGTTCCTTCAGGATTCGGGTCGCCCGCCTTGATCGCTGGTGAGCGAAGAAGTCGCTGACAATCCGCTTGTTCGCGAAGACGACGACTTCTCATTATCTTCCGGACGGCGGTTCAAATTGGCCGACTTTCTTCATTTCTCGCTTCACTCCAAGGGATTCGCCGACAATGTCAGCAGGGACTCGACGGTTCAGTACGGTTTCAAATTGGATGATCGCTGTGGCAATCACGGTCGGCATGGGATCGGTCGCCACGGCACAAGACGATCCGCATGGGTTGGCGAAAATCGTCGGCATCAAGGGCGGCGAGTGTCGGAAATGCCATCCGTCCGAGGTTTCGGCTTGGGAAAAGTCGACGCACGCGCTGTCGGCCGCACGATTGGTCTATCAAGGCAACAGCAAGAAATACGCGGACGCGTTGGGGATTTCCTCGGCATCGCTGGCGACGGATTCCACGTGTGCGAATTGTCATTCGACTCAACAGTCCGTCGCCGGAAAGGTGCAGTTGGGCGGTGTTTCTTGCGAGAAATGCCACGGTGGAGCCAAGGATTGGGTGCAATCGCACGGGACATACTTCGACGGCATGAAGTTTTCAGACCTGCGGCAACTGCGCAGCGATCGCCAACAGGAGACTTTGGAGCACAAACAAACTCGCATCGCGGCGACCTCGGCCGCCGGCATGATTCGCGCTGCCGACCTCGGCAAGCTGGCGAAGAACTGCTTGGACTGCCACATGATCGGCGACGAAAAACTGATCGCGGCCGGCCACAAGGCCGCGAGCAGTTTTGAACTGGTTTCGTGGTCCGGCGGCGAAGTGCGGCACAACTTTTTCATGGACCAAACCAAGAACTCCGCCGCTCCAACCGCGTGGGCGGCCGATACCAAACTGACCGCCGCCGATCGCAGCCGCTTGAAATTCGTTGTTGGCACTTTGGCTCAAGCGGAAGCGGCGCTTCGCAAGCGGGCCGCCGCGAAGAATCCCGCAGTGATCCCGCAGTTTGGCGGACTGGCCGCTGCCGCCAATGGAAAGCTGGCTCAAATCACCGGAGCCGCACCAACTGCCGGAACCGGCGCGGCAGTCGGTGTGCTCGCCTCCAAACTCGGCGTGTTGTTCGTTCTGCAACCCACGGACGGCAAAGTCTACAACGCGACTGCGGACCAAATTGCCGAGCAGATCAAGGTATTCGTAAAGGGTCACGATGGCTCAAAACTCGGCGGATTGGATTCACTGATCAAGCTCACGCCGCCGCATTACTCGCAACAGTACAAGCAAAAGTACGGCGTGAAGTAGTCGCGGACGCGTCGAAAACATCGCAAGCATCCGAGCAAGTGGAGTCCTCATGAGACGACGTTTTCCGATGATCGTTCTTGCGTGGTGTTGGGTGTCGTGGCTGAGTCAGTCGGCGGTCGTAGCCGTGGAGCCGCTTCCCAACGGCAAGGAATCGCAGCCTCTCGTCGTTGCTCATCGAGGTTTGCTCCGTCACGCGCCTGAGAACACCTTGGCCAATTTTCGGGCGTGCCTGGAACTCCGCTTGGGGTTTGAGTTCGACGTGGAACGCACCCAGGACGGCCACTTGGTCTGTATTCACGACACCACGGTGGATCGCACGACGAATGGAACCGGCAAGATTTCGGAACTGACTCTGGCCAAGATTCAAGAACTCGATGCTGGAAGTTGGTTTGATCGCAAATTCGCCAACGAACGAGTTCCCACCGTTGAAGAAGTCTTGAAGTTGATTGCCGAGTATCGACAGCACGACGTGCTGATTGCCGTCGATCTCAAGGCGGCGAACGTCGGCGAGCAAGTCGTACGTCTCGCAGAGAAACACAAGGTTTTGCACCGACTGATCTTTATTGGCCGGACGATCACGGACCCGAGGCTGCGACAACAAATCAAGGCAGTTTCGACGAAGGCCCTCACCGCTGCAGTCGCGAATAACGCTGCGGAATTCGAAAAGGCTCTTGCTGCCGAGAACGCGGATTGGGTCTATGTCCGCTTCCTGCCGAGTGCGAAACAGATTGCGGAAGTGCATCGCTCGCAGAAACGCGCCTTCATCGCGGGGCCAACCGTGGCAGGCAATCTGGTGAAGAACTGGCGTCACGCCACCGAAGTTGGCATGGATGCAATCCTCACGGACTTCGCCTTGGAGCTGCGCTCGTCTTTCCAGCCGGATGACGCGAAGTAGTCACAACGACCGCGAGAGCAAATCACGGCAATGCTGGTGGGTCGGCGGTCACTCGCGGTAGTCTATTCCAGTCAACGACTGGGCCTGAAGTTTCTTGCCGCAGTCACATTCAGCCGCAATGACGTGATCCGCCAATCCACGAGCGTTCCTCCATGCAGCCGGACTTTCTATTCCAAGGGCTTTACAGCGGCTGGTTATGGATCAGCCTGGGTTCGGTGCTTGTCGCCGTCGGACTGATCTGGACGCTGTATCGCTACGAGCGGCGGTTGGTGTCTCGCAAGGTCGGCACGACGCTCGTCACGTTGCGGTTGGTGGTACTCGGCGTGTTGCTGATCACGTTGCTCGAACCCGTGCTCAGTTGGGAACGACAGGAAAAACGTGCGGGCCGGATTGTGGTGGCGATCGATCTGTCCGAAAGCATGACCACCAAGGACACACACGCCGCCACCGCTGAAAAATTGCAGTGGGCTCGCGCGGTCGGGCTGATCGGCAACAACGCGGTCGACTCGCGACTCGACCGCTGGATCGACGACATGCAGCGCGGCCGCGAACCGAAATGGGTCGCGGACGATGAAACCAGTGATCCGGAACGACGAAAACAGTTGATCTCGGCTCGGCAAAAGGGCGTCGCGGAAACGTACAAGCAAGTTGACGAGTTGACTCGCAAAGACATGGCGATGCGAATTCTGCTCGGCACGAACAACCCGCTGTTGGACCAGTTGGAACAAATCGCGGATGTCGAGATCGTCGTTTTTGGCGGCAAGACCGAAGCTGCCGAGAAAGAGATGTTGGAACAGATCGTCGCCAATCCGCCGGACAGCGTTGTCACCGGCATCACGGACGTGGGGCAAACCTTGAACGCGGCGACATCCGCCTCGAACGTGGCCCGCATTCTGGGCGTAGTGATGATCACCGATGGACGCGACAACGCGGGCGGCGATCCGATACTGGTGGCGACGCGCTTCGGTCAAATGTCCGCGCCGATTTATCCGTTGCTGATGGGTGCCGATTTTCGACCGAACGACATTTCGATCGGCCGTTTGGAATATCCCGAAACCGTCTTCAAAGACGACAAGCCGATCCTCAAGGTCAGATTGAATACCTCGGGCTTTCATGGGCGTGAAGTCACCGTGGTGCTGGTGCCGGACAACGACGCGGCGGAAACGATGACGCAGACCGTGATTCCGGACGGGCACGAGGCGGAAGTCGATTTCAAACTGGATGCCTCGAAAGTGGGCCGACACGAATTCACCGTGAAAGCCAAGGCGATGGAAGGCGAGACACGGGCGGACAACAACGATAAGTCGTTTGCCATGAGCGTGGTGGACGACAAAGTCCGCGTGCTGATGTTGGAAGGCGCGGCCCGCTGGGAGTTCCGGTTCATCGACAACGCGTTGACTCGCGACGAACGCGTCGAAATCCAACAAGTCGTGTTCGATCAGCCGTTCATGGGCGTATTGAACGACACGTTCTTCGCTCGGAAACTGTCACTGCCCGCCAACGCCGATGACTTGGAGAACTCGCCGTTTGCGGAACCGGACATGATCGTACTTGGCGATGTGTCGCCGCAGGATCTCAACGAGAAAGCGCTGCAACTGTTGGAGAAGTACGTTTCGGAATCCGGCGGAACACTCGTGTGTGTCGCGGGAAAACGGCATTTCCCAATGGCGTATCGATCGGAGACGTTGGATCAATTGCTGCCGGTGACGGGGCTTAAAGCTTTGGAGATCACCGACCAAAGCCAAACCGGCCCGCCGCAGTCTCGCGGGTTTCATTTGCAACTGACACAGGACGGTGAATCCGAGTCGATGTTTCAATTCGATCTCGACGCCGCCGAAAACCGCTCAATCTGGGCGAACTTGCCCGGCCACATGTGGGGCTTGTTGGGCACCGCAAAAAAAGGTTCGACGGTGTTCGCGCGGGCGGCGCTGCCGAATCCCGGCGAGCAACCCAATCTCGAAGCCGAACGCCGAGATGGCATCATCGTGCATCAGTACTACGGCTTTGGTCAGGTGCTGTGGATCGGCATGGACAGCACCTGGCGCTGGCGTCACTTGGTCGGCGACCAGTACCACCATCGGTTCTGGGCACAACTGGCTCGCTGGGCGGCCGAGAATCGGGTGTCCGCCGGGAACGATATGGTCAAGTTCGGACCGGCGCGAACGGACATCGACGAAGGCGAGGACTCGCGGGTCATCACGCGTTGGAAGCGCCGATTTCTGCACGACAATCCCAAACTCAAGGCCAAGGTCGAGGTGTATCGCGAAGGGCGTCGACCGGACACCAAGCCGTTCCAAACGGTGGAACTGAACCCAGTGAATGGGCGACCGCTGATTCGCGATACGACGCTGGTGGGTTTGCCGGCCGGTCAATACCGGCTGAAGTTGGTTGTGGAAGGCGGGGATCTCGGCGAGGAAGCGATTGAAGCTCCCTTGTATGTCCACGAGAAAACATCGCTGGAGTTGAGCGATTTGAGTTCCAACCGCGAACTGCTAACACAAGTGGCCGACGCCAGCAAAGGGCGTTTGTTCTTGCCGCACGAGGCTCACAAGATTCCCGCGATGTTTATCGACCCGAAAGACGCGGCCAAATTGCGCGACGAGATCGAATTGTGGGGCCAGCCACCGTATTCGTGGATCATCCTCGGATGTTTCTTCGCGCTGTTGATGAGCGAATGGGTGATTCGCAAGTTGAACGGGTTGCCGTGAGAGTCACTGGCATTGAGCGATCAGGCTGTAGTCGCGGATATCGAGCGGCACAACGAGGGCTGGGGTCGATGGACATGAAGCGAGTTCTGTGCGTCCTCCTTGCCATTGTGATGGCGATAGTCGGGATCGGTGCAGTCGGTGTGTCTCTCGTGTTACTCGCATGGCCAACGACAAACGCGATAAGTGGGAAAGCCGATGACTGGCAAATCATCACGCCCTACGTCATTGCCGCCACATTCTGTTTCGCATCCAGTGCATTTGTGGCGCGGCAGGGTTTCAAAAGCGCAAAGCCCTGAGTTGATTTAGAACGCGTGCAAGAACTTCGTCCGTAGCCACGCTCGCCAGAGCATGGGACCGGCTCTGCATTCAAAAGCCCACGCTCTGGCGAGCGTGGCTACAAAACGGGAAGTTGTTACTGCACGCGTCCTTAGTACGCTGCGGAAGTACGGCCTTGCATAGCCAGTATGCGCCGAGACACCGAAGCCAGCTAATTCAGACTGAACGCCGGCGGGAAGTCATCGAGCACGTCGTCGCTTTCAAAATCAAGACGGCTGATGATCGCATTCAGAATGATGTTCGAGCGTGCTTCGACATCCACTTCTTGGAGCATCGCCAACGACTGCTCCGGCGACAGTTGCAGTGATGCCGCCAAAATGTCGCACAGCGGACCCAGCGGGACGTCGGTATCGATCGCTTGATGGAAGATGTGGCCGAGTTCCACGTTGGGGAACAGGTTGCGGAAATTGAGCAGCAGATCGCGGCGACGCTCTTCGTATTCCACGAGCGGACTCACCGGATAGTAGTCCTCGCACACTTCCAGTCGACCGATGCGATACGGCTTGTCGGACGCGGATTCGTCAATCACGCGGGCTCGGACAAGTCCCTGCACGATGAGATTGAATTTGCCGGAAGACAACTGCTTCGCGCTCGCGACTTTGCCGAGACACACTGTCGGATGGATGTCGGCGTTCTTGGAATCGTAATGCGGCTCCCAACCGGGTTGCAGCACGGACATGGCGATGATCTTGTGTGATTCCAGCACATCCGACGTCAACTTTCGGTATCGCTGTTCGAAGATGTGCAACGGCAGCAACATGTGCGGCAACAGCGTCACACTCGGCAACGGAAACAACGGGGCATGGCCACCGAAGCCGGCAAGCGCGCTTTGAAGATCGAAGCTCGGTGTCATGGATGGCTCGTTGGCAGGTTGAGGGTAATCTTGGGAATGCGCGTGGCGTCGAGTTCGATGCCGCTGGGATAGCCGCCGCGAAAGGTCGACAATTCCTCGAAACACGACTCCATGTCGTTCAGAAATTGCTCGACGTTCAAGCCCATGAAACTTGGCCCGTAGGGAGTGAGATATCGACCGCACGAACGGTACATTTTCAACGCGCCGCCGTAGTTGCCTTCGCCGAAATGGAACAGGCACACGGCCGCGTGGATCAGACCTTGGTAGAACTGCTTGTCGTCGCCGACCAAGTCCGTCCACAGCTCTTCCAGCACGTCGTGACAGGCAAAGAATTTTTCCCGATTGAAGAGTTCGATGCCTTGAACGTACAGGTCTTGATGTGCGGCGGACATGCTCAATCACCCGTGATATGCAACTTGAATGCCAACACCCGCGAGATGCCGACCCCATCGGCACGATACCGCGACAAGTGCCGTCGTCGTACCCTGCCTCTCAGTGTGATTAGCCGCGAAAAAGGAATCTCGAATGCCCCAGGCGTCTGAAAAGGCCATCGATCTTGCTGCCCAAAAGCAACATGCCGCGAAAGTTGTACGCCGACTGAAGCGGGGGTATCCCAACGTCACTTGCGCCCTGACGCACAACTCCGCGTATCAACTGGTCGTGGCGACGATTCTTTCGGCGCAATGCACGGACGAACGCGTCAATGCCACGACCCCGGCGTTGTTCGAGAAATACCCGCACGCCCAAGATCTCGCGGACTCGCGTCAGGCGGATGTCGAACAGATCATCAAGCCACTTGGATTCTTCCGAGCCAAAGCCACCAACATTCGCGGCATGGCGACCAAACTGATCGAGGATTTCGACGGCGAACTTCCTCGGACGTTGGACGAAATGACGTCATTACCCGGTGTGGGACGCAAGACGGCGAACGTGGTGCTCGGTACGTGGTTTGGGCTGGCGACGGGTGTTGTCGTGGACACGCACGTGAAGCGGATTTCCGGACTCATCGGTCTCACGGAAAGCAAGAATCCGGAAATCATCGAACGCGATCTGATCAAAGTGCTGCCGAAAAGCGAGTGGATCAACTATTCACACCGCTTGATTCATCACGGTCGAGCCGTCTGTATCGCTCGACGACCGAAGTGCGCGGACTGCGTGCTGCTGGATGTCTGCCAGCGGGTCGGCTTGCCACCGCTCGAAGATGTGACGGTTGCTGCGGATTGACGAGTGCAATGATTGCGCGGCAATGATTGGACAGCGCCAATTCGGCCCGAAGGGTCACCAGTTTGCCGATCGCTGGTTGCTGCTATACTGACCCTGTGCCTCGTGGCCACAATCCTGCAAAGCGCCACGCCCCGCCGAAGCACAGTCATCGTCGAATCCCTCCAACCAGTACCACCCGTTCGATCGTCGCTTCGTCAGTGCATACAAATCGCACGCCGGAGCTGGCGAAAACGGCAATCAGCCTATGAACACTCTAAAGATCACCATCCTGCTGGTGCTCGGCTGCGGCATCGCAATTCTGGCAGCCGACCATCAGGCAGTCTCTTTGGAAAAGGCCAAAGAGTTGGGTCGCATGAAGTCCCGATTCCTGAAAGTCACTGAGGCAGATGTGCCGGCCACCGGTGCCATTCCCAAGGCAAACCTCGCTCACTTTCAAGAAGCGGTCGGGCCGGTTCTGAAAAGGAGCTGCTTAGCCTGTCATGGTCCGGAAAAATCCGAGGGGAGACTTCGTGTCGACAAATTGAATCCTGACCTGCTGATCGGTCCTGATGTTGAGCGATGGCGTGAGGTCTACAACGTCCTGAGCAATTCGGAGATGCCGCCTGAGGACGAGCCGGATTATGCACTGGCCGATGCCGATCGCGGTGGAATTGTTGATTGGCTCAGCAGCGAACTGAATAAGGCGTCTGTCATACGTCGCAACAAAAAGGAACACTCGTCTTTCCGTCGGCTCACCAAGTACGAATACAACTTCGCACTCCAGGATCTTCTCGGCTTGACCTATGCCCTCGCGAATAAGTTGCCGCCGGAAACCGCATCCGAGGACGGTTTCAAGAATAGCTCTGAATTGTTGCAGATGTCTGCCATGCAGTTCGAGACCTATCGTGAGATTGGCCGTAAGGCTCTAAAGCGAGCCATCGTGAGTGGCGAGCGTCCGAAAGCTGTTACTTACATCATCTCGATGCAGAAAGAGATGGACGGGGCGGCATCGGCAAAGAATGCAAAGACATTTGATAAGAACGACAAGAGCTACCGAAATAACAGGAATCGGCAACATCTGTTGAATCGAGAGACAGGCAAGGGCATTCAATTCTCCAGCGGAAAGTCGATGCCTCAGCCTGAGGCGGTCGTGGGGCAAACGCCCGCTGTCTCGCCAGTTGTGCTGGTTCTCCCCGGATCCAACGAGTTGAAATTGAATCTGGATCGCTTTCTTCCCGATGAAGGCATCATGCGCGTTCGCATTCGAGCCGGGCGTTCGACCATGAACCCTGACGAATATGCGAGCCTGCGTCTGGTTTTCAGTGCCCACACCAGCAACAACGCCAATTTCTCACAGGTCATCAGCGAGCGCGACATTCCAGTGACGGCATCCGCAGAGGCCCCTCAGTTCATCCACTTCGATATTCCTCTCGGTGACATTCAGCGCAATCCGTTCCGGAAGCTGACGACAACGTTTCCAAGACGCGATGAATTCCTGCACATTCGCAATGTCTCAAATGCAACCGGCGGGAAAGAACCTCTCCAAGTTCTTATCGATTCCATCGAAATCAGCGCTCCGTTCTTTGAGCAATGGCCGCCGAAAACTCACACCGACATTTTCATTGCGAACGACAACAAAAGCGACGAGGAGATCTATGGTCGCGAATTACTGACTCGATTCCTGAGACGAGTTTGGCGCCGTCCCGTGACCTCGAAGGATGTGGGCCAGTTCATGGCACTGTTTGCTGAATACCGACCGGGATTCTCGAATTTCGAAGATGCCATGTTGGAAGTGCTGGCAACAGCCCTGGCCACTCCGGAGTTTCTGTACTTGACTCAACGAGTTGCTGCCAACACACCTGAAACACCCGGCACGATCAGTGACCTGGAGTTGGCCAGCCGCCTGTCGATATTTCTGTGGTCCAGTATTCCCGACGACGAACTGCTGGAACTCGCGGAACAAGGAAAACTAAGAGAACCAAAGGTTTTGACGGCTCAAGTCGAACGCATGCTGTCGGACCCACGATCAAGACGTTTCTCTCGAAACTTCGTCCAGCAATGGCTTGGAATGGATGGTCTGGAGAGCGTGACTCACATCACAGACAACTCATTGCGAGAAGCGATGCAGGAAGAGCCCATTGCATTTTTTGACGAGGTCCTGAACCACAACCTCGGCATTATGAACTTCATCCATTCCGATTTCGCCCTGGTGAACGAGCGGCTGGCGGCGCACTATGGGATTCCGGGCGTTTATGGCCCTCATTTCCGCAAAGTGTCAATCGAGCCCCAAACGAATCGGGGCGGCCTTTTGACAGGTGCCGCTGTCTTGGCAATGAACTCGGACGGCAAGGATTCTCATCCTCTCAAACGCGGTGTCTGGATGCTGGAACGCATCCTCCACGACCCACCGCCTCCACCACCGCCGAATGTTCCGGAAGTCGACCTGACGGACCCGCAGATCCTGAAGATGACTTTGAAAGAACGGATCGCGGATCACCGGAATAAACCGGCCTGTATTTCGTGTCACTCGCGAATCGATCCCTGGGGGATCGCGTTTGAAAACTACGATGCTCTCGGAGCCTATCGGACTCAGATCAAGAACAAGCCTGTCGATGCGACTTCAAAACTGTTCAACAAGCAGACACTGGCTGGGATGGATGGGTTAAAGCGACATCTACTCACGGACCGACAAGATCAATTGGCCCGAGCCATGGTGCATAAACTCACAGCTTATGCACTTGGCCGACCACTCTCTTTTGGTGACCATGCTGATATTGACAGACTGACTGCACAATTCCGACAAAGGGGTGATCATCTGGGCGATTTAGTCCACCTGGTCATCGGCAGCAACATCTTCAACTCGAAGTAAGAGTCAGGAACAGATGATGAATCACAAATCAGTCCAGGTGAGTCGTAGAACATTTCTTCGCGGTAGCGGTGTCGCTCTGGCATTGCCCTGGTTTGAATCGTTTGCTGCAGGCAGCCCAAGTGCAGACGAAACTCCAAAACGTTTTGTCAGCATCTACCACCCGGACGGTGTCGGTCTGCCGCTCAAGTCGGATCCGGCCTGGAAGGATTGGAGCTGGTTTCCTCGGGGCGGCGAAAAGGATTTCGAATTGACCAAAGTGCTCGATGTGCTTGAGCCCTTACGCGGTGACATCACTGTCTATTCAGGGCTGTCACACCCTGCTGTCAGGAAAGTTCATGGCCATTCAAATGCCGATCAGTATTTGACCGGCGCGGCGACGGGAGGGCACGGCCCGTATCAGAATTCGATCTCTCTTGATCAGGTGTACGCGGAGCGCGCAGGAGACTTCACTCGGCATTCTTCTCTGGTTATGTCCACCAATGGAGGCATTGGTGGCCCTCGGGGCGCGCAGACTCAATCCTTCAATCGTGAAGGACGGCCGATTCCAGCGATGAATAAGCCCAAGCAAATCTTCGACATGCTGTTTGTGACCAGCAGCAAGAACGCCGCCGCGAGACTGGCAAGAAGTAAGAGTGCTTTGGATCTGCTGATTGCCAATACTCGGTCGCTGGAACGACACCTCTCCGGCCACGATCAAGAGACGCTCAAGCAGTATCTTGACGCAGTTCGCGATACAGAGGTCAAGCTGTCGAAGGCTCAGAAGTGGATCGATACGCCGATTCCCAAGGTTGATACTCAACACCTGCATTTAGAGGCCGAGCCCAAAGAAGCCCGACTGTACTTTCAGACGATGTACGAGTTGATTTATCTCGCCTTTCTGAGTGATTCTACGCGTGTGGCGACGTTTCAGTTGGGGCGCGAAAACGGCGAAGGTCCGCACGACCTGTTATCAAAAGCCGTGGGACTTGGTGGTGCACATGGCCTGACACATGCCGTCAAGCAGCCCAAAGGTTGGAAAAACCTCGGCACCTATAATCGCTATCAGGCCGAGGAATTCGGTCGTTTTGCGCAGAGACTGAAGGAGACTCCGGAGCCGACCGGCAAAGGAAACATGTTGGACAACACGTTTGCAATGCATGGCTCCGCTTCGAGCAGTTTTCACCTCTCGCGCAACTATCCGATTATTTCTGCCGGCGGAAAGAACCTCGGCTTCACAAACGGTCGATATCTCAAATTCGGCAATGGGAATGAAGACAATCAGGCCGGCGCTGGAATCGTTAGTGATGCTGGATGGAGAGGAAAAATAGAAGCGGAAGAGCTTCCACTGGCACGGCTCTTCGTCACCATCCTGCAACGACTCGGCGTCGAAACCGAATCATTCGCTGGGTCCACCGGAACGTTGAGTCGTGTTTAGGGGTTTTCAAATGCTGCTCGCGTAGGGCTGTCCGACACCAAACCGCTCAGGATCTTAATAGAGGGGACAGCACCGAACGTCCGCAATTCTCGGGCAAAGCAACCCGAGTCGAGGCTACTTCTGGGGATGATAGAATTCCCAGGTGGTCCTTGCCCGACGCGAAAATCATCGCTGAAAACCCGTACCATGACCGCCTTGAAGGCACGTCGAATCGACGACATCTCCCGAGTTCAAAAGCGTGACGACCGAGCGTGTTGCGGTGATGTGGGCGAATTGAACTCCTCTCAAGAATCATGCGATTCGAGAACTTGGGATCAGGCTTACGGATTTCAGATTTGGCGGGTTGACGTGCTTGATGAGTCCAAAGTCCACCGCCCGTCAAATCCGAAAGACGTAAGCCTGACCCCGGAAAGTGACAAACTTAGACTTAGAGGACCGAAACTATGAGCGATGAATTGTTTTCAGTGTCCGATCAAGTTGTTCTGGTTTCCGGTGGAAGTCGCGGGATCGGGCGCGAGTTGGCTCGCGGGTTCGTGCAACGCGGGGCTTGCGTGGTGATCAGCAGTCGCGACGCGGAATCGCCGCGGGAAGCGGCCGACGATCTGGGCGGCAACGTGCATACTGCGGTCTGCGATGTCTCGAAACCGGACGACATCCAGCGAGTTGTCGAAACGGTCATTGCCGACCACGGACGGATCGATACGTTGCTCAACGTGGCCGGAGTCAATCAACGACAGCGTGCCGAAGCCTTCACGGTGGACGAGTTCGACTTCATTCTCGACATCAACCTCAAGGGTGCCTATTTCATGGCGATCGAGGTCGGCAAGCACATGCTCGAACACGGGGCCGGATGTCAGATTCACGTGGATTCGCTCAACACGTACTCGCCGCTTAAAGGCGTGATTCCGTATGCCATGAGCAAGGGCGGACTGCAAATGATGACTCGCGGACTGGCTCTGGAATGGGGGCCGCGCGGAATTCGTGTCAACGGGTTGGCTCCGGGATTCATCCTGACCGACATGACTCGCAAGTTGTGGTCGCAACCGCACATGAATTCGTGGGGCATCAACAACTCGCCGCTCGAACGCTTGGGCGAAGTCGGCGATCTTGTCGGCGCCACGATCTTTTTGGCGTCGAAGGCGTCGGCATTCATGACCGGGCAGACGCTGTATGTCGATGGCGGCATGTCGGCGGGCACGAATTGGCCGATCGAACTTTGAGGGAATCCAAAGTGAGTTTGTTTCAGCGAGACGAAATTCTGGCCAAGCTGCGTCGGAAAGTGGCCGACGGCCAACCGATCATCGGCGGCGGCGCGGGCACCGGCATCAGCGCGAAGCTGGAAGAAGCCGGCGGCATCGACCTGATCGTGATCTACAACTCGGGCCGATTTCGCATGGCGGGTCGAGGTTCGCTCGCCGGCATGATGCCCTACGGCGACGCTAATGCCATCGTGATGGAGATGGCTCAAGAAGTGCTCCCGGTGGCTCGGAACACGCCGGTATTGGCGGGAGTCTGCGGCACGGGCCCGTTTCGTCTGATGCCGATCTTTTTGCGGCAAGTTCGAGACGCCGGCTTTTCCGGTGTGCAGAATTTCCCAACCGTCGGTTTGATCGACGGCACCCTGCGACAAGGACTTGAAGAAACCGGCATGGGTTACGGGCTTGAAGTGGACATGATCGGTGAAGCCGGTCGGATGGGACTGCTGACCACGCCGTATGCGTTCAACCCGGACGAAGCCGCGGCCATGGCGGAAGCCGGAGCCGACATCCTCATTCCGCACATGGGCCTGACGACCAAAGGCAGCATTGGTGCTCATTCGGCCGTGACTCTGGAAGAGGCGGTTCGCCGAGTCCAAGGCATGCACGACGCCGCAAAACGCGTGAAGCCCGACATTCTGGTGTTGTGTCACGGCGGGCCTATCGCCGATCCCTCGGATGCTCAGTACATTCTGGATCACACGGAAGGCATCGTCGGTTTCTACGGTGCGAGCAGCATGGAGCGTTTGCCCGTCGAACCGGCAATCACCGAACGCATCCGTGAATTCACGCAACTGCGATTTACCTTGGATCAAAATGGACTTTCTGCAACTGACCGATAAAACCATCCTGGTGGCGGGCGTCGCCAATCGTAAGAGCGTGGCGTATCAGATCGGGAAACTGCTGGAAGAATCCGGAGCCGACGTGATCTATTCCGTCCGCTCCGAAGCGCGTCGCGAATCCACCCGCAAATTGCTCGGTGATCGACCGATCTATGTGTGCGACGTCGAGCAGCAGGATCAGATCGATCGATTGCGAAACGACGTGTTGCGTGATCGATCGGAACTACACGGGCTCGTGCATTCGATTGCATTCGCGGATTATTCCACGGGCTGGTTGCCGTTTCACGAGACGCCGCGCGCGGCATTCTTGCAGGCGGTGGACGTGTCGTGCTTTTCGCTGATCGCGTTGTCCAACGCCTTTCGAGACGTCATCAATCGGGACGCAGGAAGCGTGGTGACGATCTCGATTTCCACGACGCGCATGGCGGCGGAGAACTACGGTTACATGGCACCGGTGAAGGCGGCGTTGGATTCGTCGCTGTGTTTCTTGGCCAAGTCGTTCTCGAAGTTTTCATCGATCCGATTTAACGCGGTCTGTCCGGGCTTGTTGAAAACGTCCGCGTCGGCGGGGATTCCGGGATACGTCGACAGCTATCTCTACGCCGAACAGGCCACGCTGCGAGGCGAAGCGGTGCAAGTGTCCGAAGCCGCGAACGCCGCCGCGTTTCTCCTGAGCCCGCGATCGTCCGGCATCAACGCGCAGGGGATCGTGATCGACGCCGGCATGGAGACGAACTACTTCGATTCACGAATCGTTGACGGAGTGATGTCCGCCAAGCCGCCGACTTAAACTGGAATTCTTCGCTCGTTTAACCGTTAGCCGAAGGATGCTGCATAAAAACGACTAGGCAAGTTAGGTAGGCGGCCATCCGAGAAGATGTTTTTTGAGCCGCGTTTACTTTCGGAGCGACACGATCGCCCATGAAACACGACACTACACAATCAACGAAACGCGAAGATCGACGACACGTCGAGCAGACGAATCATTCGCTTCACGTTCGCAACTGTGGCACACAAAATCTCCTGAAGAAATACGCGGTCCAAACCCCGGTAGCGGGCAATTCGCCCGCCGTGACGATTAACAATTTCTCCAAGACGCCGCTCAACTTTGGGGTGGTCTTTCTTCACCGACGCATACTCCTCGGTCTGGCTCCGCTCGGAACGCTTCCACATGCGGGCCGTCCTCGGATTCCAAGCAG
The DNA here is from genome assembly GCA_027622115.1 of Planctomycetota bacterium. Classification (GTDB taxonomy): domain Bacteria; phylum Planctomycetota; class Planctomycetia; order Planctomycetales; family Planctomycetaceae; genus JAQBZS01. The sequence goes on from JAQBZS010000008.1 coordinate 19,317, forward strand.
CGGATCGTCGGACCGTCGTAGCCCGCTCCGTCAATCGACATCTTTTTGCCATCATCGACCGATGCCTGTCCGGCAAAGCCGGACGAATGTCATAAGGAGCGTGCCGCAGTCGAGCCGCCCGTCTCGCGGGTGAGAATTGAAGTACCGAATCGAACCACGACGAACGCCCGGTGATTGGCCAAGCTTCAATCCCGGACAGAACGGGAGGACGATTGGGCGATGGATGCTGCGACGAAGAACCACGGCCTGCAATCAAGCGTGCTCGCGCTGAATCGGATGTATATGGCGATCCACATTGTGTCCGCCAAGCGGGCGTTTTGCCTGTTGTGGAAGGGCTTCGCCGAAGTCGTCAGCGTTGAAGACGGTGCGTATATGGCCTATGACTTTGACAGTTGGCGAGAAACGAGCGAGCTGCGCCGAGAAGTGTTCGGGCCTAACGCATCCGACGATTGGATTCGATCGGTCGAATTCCAGATTCAGGTGCCGCGAGTCATTCGGCTGCTCAACTACGATCGCGTCCCGAAGAACACGGTTAAATTCAGTCGCCGGAATGTGTTCTTGCGAGACGAAAACTGTTGCCAATACTGCGGCAATCGATTCGGCAACGGGAACTTGAGTCTGGATCACGTCGTCCCGCGAAGTCTCGGCGGACCGACGACCTGGGAAAACATCGTCTGCGCGTGCTTGCGGTGCAACGTGCGTAAGGGCGGTCGAACCCCGCAACAGGCCGGCATGCAACTCGGACGCCGACCGACCAAGCCCAAGCACAATCCGCTGTTGATCTATCAACGACGCTCGCAGAAATATGAATGCTGGAATCAATTCTTGGATTGAATCCGACGAATCCCCTTGAAACTCAATTTGGACGCCACGTGAATAAGCGATACCGCCTGACTGTTGCAGTCTTCTCCGTGTGTCTTGGGGCGGTTGGTTCGGCGTCGGCTCAGCCGTTGCACCAGCAAATCGACAAGTTGATCGACGCCCGTGCCGACGGAAAGTTGGCCGACAATTCCTTCGACGCCGAATTCGCTCGACGCATCTGGTTGGATTTGGCCGGTACGATTCCGTCCGCTCAAGATGTCGCACGATTCTTGGCCGACAACGACGCGGAAAAACGCACCAAGCTGATCGACCGATTGCTCGCGTCGGACGATTATCCGCGGCGCATGCAACAGGCGCTGACGGTGATGCTGCTGGAACGCCGGACAGGCACGGCGATCAGCGACGAGGAATGGAACACCTTTCTTCAAGAGGCATTTCGTGCCAACAAGCCGTGGAACGAGTTTGTTCGCGAATTAGTCGCAGTCGATGGTAGAGACGTGAAGACTCGGCCCGCTCTGCGATTCTTCGTCGACGGCGGACGCAATTCGCATCACCAAATGACTCAAGATGTGGCTCGGCTGTTTTTGGGCATGAACATCATGTGTGCTCAATGCCACGATCATCCCAGCGTCGATGACTACAAGCAGGCGGACTACTTTGGGCTGTTCGCCTTCTTGAGCCAGAGCAAAATGCAGAACGACTCGAAGCTGAAAAAGCCGTTCCTGATTGAAACCGTCGCCTCGAAGAAGACCGCGTTTCAATCGGTTTTCACTCCTGAAGACAAGAAGCAGATCGGCCCACGGTTGCCGGGCAACCAGGAAATCGAAATCCCCACGTTCGAAAAGGGCCAGGAATTCGCCAAGCCTGCCTCGGATGGTCTGCCGGGCGTGCCTAAGTTTCGTCCGAGACAATTGTTGTCCGACCAGTTGTCTTCGGCTCAAAACGAGCGTTTTGTTCGAAACAGCGTCAATCGATTTTGGTTCGTGATGATGGGGCGTGGATTGGTCAATCCATTGGATTTGCTGCATCCCGCCAATCCGCCGAGCCACCCGGAGTTGCTCGACGCGCTGGCGCGGGAATTCGTGACACACAAGTTTGATGTGAAGTGGTTGCTCCGCGAAATCGCGTTGAGCAAGACCTATCAACGATCGAGCCTGTTGCCCGTCGGCGTTGCAGCGGCGGACGTCAAACCGGCCCAACACCGAGTGGCGATTCTCAAGCCGCTGTCTGCGGAACAGCTCACGTGGAGCATACTCACGGCGACGGGTCATCTGAATGAAATCCTAAAAGCACCCAACTCGGACAAGAAGGATTTCCTATACAACAACTACATCAACGGTCGCATCGACCGCCTGCCGCGAAACCTGTCCGAAGTTTTGGAATTGTTCACCGCGACGTTCGGCAGTCCGCCGGGTGAATCCGAAGACCAATTCGCTCCGTCAATGGGACAGTCCTTATTCCTGATGAACGAGAAGTTGGTGCTGCATTGGCTGCAACCGCGCGGCGAAAACCTCACCGCCCGTTTGTCGCGCATCACGGACAATGCGCAACTGGCCGAGCAACTCTATCTGTCAGTGCTGAGTCGCCTGCCGGTTGCCGAGGAATCAGCCGAGTTAGCGACATTCCTGAACGCAAACTCGGCGAACCGAGCCGCCGCGATCGGTCAATACGCATGGGCCTTGCTGGCCGGCGCGGAGTTTCGCCTAAACCATTGACCACCCAAGCGAAGTCTAAATCTCGCCCATCAAAATCACGGATCTCATTGAACGCGACGTGGTCCGGTAGTGAGGCACTGCCGCCGCCGCCCACCAAAAATGAATCGGTGGGCAGTGCCCTTGATGAGCGGCGAATCAAAGTTCAATGCTCGTAGCGGAAGTCGTCCTTTGTTCTAACGCTTTGAGCCGCGAGCATTGAACTTTGAACCACCCGACCCCCTCCCC
>JAQBZS010000950.1 GCA_027622115.1 Planctomycetota bacterium
CGGCGGCGACTCGACGACCATCACGGATGACTTTGAAGTGTCGTTCAACCGCCTCAACGTGACATCGGCCGCAGGTGCCGGTCTGTTTATCAACAACGATGACTTTTACGACGGCAACCGGGCCGTGGTCTTTCCCGTCGGGCTCTTTCCCAATGCCACGGCAAATGCGAATGCGTTCGTGAGAATTCATAGCGGAAGCTTTACGGCAACCGGTGATGCCGCCGTGGAAGCGATCGATTCGGGGATCGACATCACCCTGACTTCGGTGAATGCCACGGGCGGTCAACGAGCCGTCGCGCTCATCGACACGCACTTCGTTCGCCTACCAACCACCAACAACAACAACTTCAACTTCGAAATTTCTGGATCAGGCGTCGCCGGGTCCGGCGGTTCGATTCGGACGCAAACGGTGGACGGCGTTTTCGCACAGACGCAACTGGATGGCACCACGGTGCAATCCGGGACCAATCGGCTGGACATCCACGACAACGATCGGCTGTCCCCGCGAGTCGGTTTGCGTTTCGTGAACTTCGCGGGTTCCCCAACCGCCGGCACGGACGCCGTCGATGTCGACAACATTCAACAGTTGTTTGTCGATCAATCCCTCTTCAACAGCTGGGCGGACCACAGCATCGAATCACTCAACACCATTCAATTGCAGGTTGCCAATTCCGTATTTGACGACCTCAATCTGGCGGCCAACACTGTTCCCACGATCCTCCACACGGTCAGCCGCCTGGCACCGACCGGCCAGGTCTATTCGGTCCTCATCAACGACAACGACATCACGGACCGCACCAACCATGCCATTGACATTCGCACGATCGCGCCGGTCGACACCGGCACCGGACCTCGGATCGACGTCAATATCAGCAACAATGACCGCATCCGAGTCACCGACGACGGTGTTCAATCCAATGGCGTGAACATCATTTGGAACGGCGTTCTCAACGCCAATATTATCGGCAATGGGTCGTCGCCGCCGGTCACGATCACGGAAGCCGGCTTCGTGATGGGCATTAACAGCGACACGAATGGCGACGCGGGTACCGGCAACTTCGGGATCAACATTCAGACGGTGAATCCCGACGACCTCGCGACCGTCGTCGTCAGCAATAACTTCTTCATCCACAACGCCAGCGAAAACTCGGCCGCCCGTTTCACGACGCAAAGCCCGGCGTTCATCACCGTGCAGGACAATCTAGTTAACTATCAACCCACCGGAGTCACGTCCGCCATCCAGGACGGATTCGGGACGGCCTTTAACTTCAATATGACCAATACGGCTCGCGACGATGTGATCTTCAACGACAACCTGATTTCGGACAACTCACGGATCTTCGGTGTGGGCTCGGGTGTCACCGGCCTGCAATTTCAGCAGGTCACCAATGCGTTCATCGAAATCAACAACAACTTGATGCGCCGCACCACGATCGACCAGTTCTTCGCTCCCGGCGGAATCACGCAGGGCATCGTGTTCACGACCGTCAACGGCAGTGTCAATCTGTTTGGAACACAGAACAACCTCATCGACGGCATCAACCCGTTCCAGCCGATCTTCAACCCGGGCAATTTCATCGGCACGACGTTGATCAACGGCGTTCCGTCACCGCAGTAGACCATAGGTTCAAAGGCGAGCGTACAGAATCGGGAATTCCTCGGCTTTGGACTCTCGGAGCTGGACTCTTTACTCAATTCGAACCCGTTCGCATGGGAAATGCATCCGATGCATAAAGCAGGACAGACGCAGCCGTACGGCTGGACTTTAATGATCGTCGCCTTCGTGACGTTCAGTGCGGCCAACCGTGCCGACGCACAGACCCAGTTTCCGGGGCGAGCGGCACGAGTGCCGCCGGATTCGGGCATGGTCCTTGATCCACGATTCGGACCGTCGGGAATGCCGATGAGACCGGCACAGTACGCCACGTCGGACACGGTGGTGCCCGGCGCGCCGTATCTGGATTCGGACGGCACGCTTACGCATCGCATGGACGATTCGCTCTACACCGGGGAACGTCCCCTGGAGGCCTATCTTCGCCGCACGATGCGGCAAAGTTCTTTCCGTTTGGACTACATGCTGTGGAACATTCAAAAACCCGGCTTGAAGACTTTGGGTTCCCCCACGGCATTGACCAATGACACTAAGACGCCATTCCAACTGGCCGACCGAGTTTCCGGCAACAACCTGACTTTGCCCGGCGTCGTTCCATCAACCGACAATATGACGTTGAACGATGTGAACGGCATCCGAGGAATCCTGTCGTTGCCCATGGGTGACGACGAACTGCAATTCAACGCTTGGTCCTTGGCTCAGGCTTCGGATTCCGTCGACCTATTGCAACCACGGAGCCTTTATACCGCTACAACCGTCTTCACCAACGATCAACTCAGTTCCAGTTCCACGAATTACGACATGTATGCCGCCTCGCTCACGTCCGAGATGTGGGGTGCCGGTGCCAACTATATCTGGGGCCAACCGATGGGAATGGGTCCAATCATGTTGAAACCGCTGGTTGGCTTTCGATATCTCAATTACAAGGAAGAACTCAACCAACTCGGACGAGCCATTATTCCCGATTCGGCCAACATCGGCGAAGTTCCCAGCCACACGGTCCGCATTCACTCGCGAACCAGCAACAACTTGTACGGCCCCACGGCCGGATTTCAACTCGAATTCAATCGCCCGTGGTTCTCGTTCACGCTGTCACCTCGAGTCACATTGGGCTTGAATGATTATTCGATGACGGTGCATTCCCAGGGCATCGTGTCACCCAACGAGCCCGCGACTTTCCAGACGGAAGAGCATGTGGACTTCGCCGCGATCTTCCAGGTGGGCGGGTATTTTCAACTCCACTTGAATGAAAACGTCACCGCGTTTGTAGGCTATGACTTGTTGGTCACGGCCAATATCACGCGAGCCGCCGACAACATTTTCTACAACGAGGATCGAGTCTCCGTTCTGGGCACGGGTCTCACCACTCAAGGCGACGTGCGTTTGCATCGCACCATCTCGGACTTAGTCACACACGGTCTAACGCTCGGCGTGATCATTCGCTTGCCGTAATCAGATAGTCTCTGGGCACGGCACGGTCAAAACGCTGGCTCGTCTACCACAACGTCTACCACAACGTGTACCCGCCGTCGATCACCAACGCGGCTCCGGTCATGTATCGCGACGCATCACTGGCAAGGTACACCGACAACGGGCCGAGATCTTCCGGCTGGCCGAAGTCGCCCATCGGAATCTGCTCCTTGAAGGACGAGATCACTTCCGGGTTGTCCTTCGCCCAACGGACATTGGGTTCGGTCATGAAGCCGCCGGGACAGATGGCGTTCACCGTGATCCCGTGCGGTGCCCAGTCGGCCGCGACAGCTCGCGTGAATTGAATCACGGCGGCCTTCGAGGTTTCGTAGCTGCGACCGCCAATGCCGCGGTTGGCCACCATTCCCGA
>JAQBZS010000951.1 GCA_027622115.1 Planctomycetota bacterium
CGTGAGGAAACCATGAAGACGAGTTGCTGGAGTTTGGTCGCATTGTTGGTTGTGCTGCACCACGACTTTTGGTTCTGGGATGACGGCACGCTGGTCGGTGGACTCTTGCCGATCGGTCTCCTGTACCACATGGGAATTTCCGTTGCCGCCGCGATCGCTTGGTTGCTCGCCACGAAATACGCCTGGCCTTTGGATTCCGCGGCCGAAAGTGACGCGGACGCCACAGCCTCGGGAGCCGACGCGTGACTCCACTGATCATCATTGCCGTCTATCTCGGGTTGCTCGTGGGACTCGGCCTCGTTTCGAGCCGATTGCTGCAACGCACTCGCAGCGACTACATGTTGGCCAGCCACTCGATCGGCCCGTTTCTACTGCTGATGTCGCTGTTCGGCACCACGATGACCGCCTTCGCGCTCGTCGGGTCGACGGGAAAAGCGTTTCGAATCGGCATCGGCGTGTATGGCATGTTGGCTTCGTCCAGCGGCATCGTGCATTCGCTGTGCTTCTTCTTGATCGGCGTCAAGTTGTGGTCGCTGGGTAAGAAGAACGGCTATGCCACGCAGATTCAGTTCTTCCGTGATCGGCTCGACAATCGCGGCATCGGACTTCTGCTGTTTCCAATTCTCGTCGGCTTGATCATCCCGTACTTGTTGATCGGGGTGATGGCGTCGGGTGGAGTGATCAATTCCGTAACGCACGGCGCGTTTGAAACCGCCTTCGCAAACGACGGCCACGGAGTGCCGCCTTGGCTTGGTTCACTCGTAATTTGTTGCGTGGTTCTGGCCTATGTGTTCTTGGGGGGCATGCGCGGCACCGCGTGGGCCAACGCCTTCCAAACGATGATCTTCATGGTGCTCGGTGTGGTGACGTTCGTCGTGATCGCCAACGCCTTGGGGGGTCAAGACAGCCTGATCGCGAACATCCGAGCCGCGAATCAAACGGTCGTGGATCACAACCCGCAAATGTTGACTCGGGCTCGAATCACTCAGCCGGTCTTCTTGAGCTTCATGCTGATCCCACTTTCGGCGGGCATGTTTCCGCATCTGTTCCAACACTGGCTGACGGCCAAACGAGCGGAGAACTTCAAACTGGCGGTCGTCGTCCATCCGATCTTCATCATGATCGTGTGGGTGCCCTGCGTATTGGTCGGAGTTTGGGCCACATCGGCGATGCAGAACGGCGAACTGCTGATCCCGGCCGACATCAAAAAGGACAGCGCCGTGCTGGGCATCCTCGTCTCGCGGCTGTCGGGGGATGTGTTGTCGGGTCTTTTGACCGCGGGGATTCTCGCAGCGGTGATGTCTTCGCTGGACAGCCAATTCCTGTGCATCGGCACGATGTTCACGGAAGACATCGTACGCCACTACAGCCGCCCGAACCGCTTCTCCGATCGTCAGACGGTTGTGATGGCGAGATGTTTCATCGTGGGAGTGGTCGCGGTGACCTATCTGCTGAGCCTCGTGGCACCTGGGCGAGTCTTCGGGCTGGGAATCTGGTGTTTCAGTGGATTCACCGGTCTGGTTCCGCTGGTCGTAGCCGCGTTGTATTGGCGACGCCTGACCAGTTCCGGTGCCATGGCGAGCATTCTGGTGACGAGCGTCACATGGCTGTATTTCTTCCACGAATCCGGCTACGCGGAAAATGAACGCTACACCTTCCTGGAGATGCTGCCGGTGGCAACCATCTTCGCCGCATCGACATCGGTGTTGGTAATCGTGTCCTTATTGACCCGGCCGCCGCGCGACGAAATTCTGGCAAAGTTCTTCCCCTGCGATGGACGCGAAAAATGACAGAAGACCAATAACCGGTCACGGATTTTGTGGGTATCCTGTTCGTGTCATGAATCACGAATGCCCAGATTCCCAACACCTTGCCACGTTCGTGTCGCAAACGTTGAGTCCCTCGGACGAGGCCAACGTCGGCGAGCACATCGCCAGTTGCGTGGAATGCTCGAATCTCGTCGCGCGATTGAGAAAACAACTCCCGGCCACGCTGCCCGATCCCACCGAACGAGACTCGCCACACCCATCGAACGTCCGCTGGGATCGCGTGGAAAGCGGCAGCCAGTCGTTTGATCTCGGTCATTTGGGGCGATTTCGGTTGCTCAAGATTCTCGGAGTCGGCGGCATGGGGTACGTTTTCGAGGCCGAGGATCTGAAGCTCGAGCGTCGGGTGGCCCTCAAGGCGATGAAGCCCGAGTTGGCTCGCAAGCAAAAGGCTCGGCGACGATTTCTACGTGAAGCACGTTCGGTGGCCGCCGTCACCAGTGACCACATCGTCGCGATTCACGAAGTCGACGAAAACGAAGACGTGCCGTTCTTGGTGATGGATTTGCTCAAAGGCCGCAACCTCGGCAGCCGGCTGAAATCCGGGACGCCGGATGTCATGGAGACGTTGCGGATCATCCGCGAAGCCGCGACGGGTCTGCATGCCGCTCACGAACTCGGCATCATTCATCGGGACATCAAGCCGTCCAACCTGTGGCTCGAAGCGGGTGACGATCGCGTGAAAGTGCTGGACTTCGGCTTAGCGTTGCCCGTGGGTGTCGAATCGGACCTCACCGCCACGGATACGATGCTGGGAACTCCGCGGTACATGTCGCCCGAACAGGTGCGCGGCGAGGAACTTGATGCGCGGAGCGACCTCTTCAGTTTGGGCTCGGTGATGTACGAGCTGTGCAGCGGCACCGCAGCATTTCCGGCCAGCAACTTGCGCGACACGCTGTTTCGCATCACGGACACCGAGCCGAAGTCGCTCGGCGAAATTGATCCGGAGATTCCACTCGCGGTGGAGCGGATCGTCCAAAAGTTAATGGCCAAGAATCGCGACGAGCGATTTGCATCCGCGAAAGAACTCATCGGCGAGATCAACGAAGTGGAATACGGTCTGCGAACGGCAGTCACGTCGATGTATCGTCGTCCGATTTCAGCCGGATCGGAGTCTCGCTCCAGTCGAAGTTCGATGCTGCCGTCGGCGCTGTGTTTGGTGGTGGTCGTCGTGATGGTGATGGCGGGACTTTGGCAGCCGTGGCTCGTGGACGCGTTTAGCAGGAATCCGTCAATCGACAATCCGGCGCCGGAAAAGTCGACTGTCGATGGTGCCGACAAGGTGAAGGGGCCGATCAAACCTCCGCGAAAAAAACCGCCGGTCATTCAAGTCGTTTCCGAATTCAAACATCGAGGCCCGGTTCGAGCCGGCGCGGCGTCGCCCGTGGACCAGACGCAGGTTCTTTCCGGCGACACGGACGGTTCGCTGTTGCTGTGGGATATCCGCAACGGAGCCGTCATTCGCGATTTCGGACACCGCGAAGTTCCCGTGCATAGCGTGACGTTTTCAGAATCCGGCAAACTGGTGTTGGTCATCGACATGCTGTGGAAAGTCCAACTTGTCGATGCGCGGTCCGGCGGAATGGTGGCGGAATTTATTCTCGCCGCGCCAAATACTGGCATTT
>JAQBZS010000952.1 GCA_027622115.1 Planctomycetota bacterium
CTGTTTGGCGACACACCGAAGAACGGGCTAGCGTTCAATTACGACTCGCCGCCAACCGGTTGGCGAAAACTCGGAAACGGATTTGCGTGCCCGTTTCTCCGTTGTCCCGATGAGAAGTGCCCGGGGGAACTCGTCTGGAAGGACGAAGATCGGAATGCCGATGTCGAGCGCCTCATTTGCCATGTTTGTGGGACCGCCACTGCACCGGACGAGTTGATTCTGACTCGCGACCGACTGCTCTCCGAACCGCCGGACATTCTCTTCACAACGACCGAGATGCTGAATCAGCGTTTGGGTGACTCCCAGTTCGGGCGACTTTTTGGTGTCGGAACTCCACCAACGCAGAAGCCGCCGCTTGTGCTTCTGGACGAGGTGCATACTTACTCGGGCGTCTCCGGAGCACAGGTTGCATTGCTGCTTCGGCGGTGGAAACACGCCGCTCGAACATGGCCTCACTTCGTAGGGCTGTCGGCGACTCTGACAGACGCTCGGCGTTTCTTTGCTCGCCTGATTGGAGTGGATGACTTCCGCGTGGAAGAGGTGTCACCTCATCCGAATGACATGACTCGCTCGGGAGCCGAGTACCTGCTCGCCGTGCGAGGCGACCCGGCATCGGGGGCATCGCTTCTCTCGACCACCATTCAGACAGCCATGCTGATGCGGCGCGTTCAGGATGCATCCGACCGCCCGTGCAGCGAGGGACTTTACGGCACGCGCGAGTTCGTCTTTACGGACGATCTGGATGTCACCAATCGCCTGTATTTCAACCTGCTGGATGCTGAAGGGCTCGACAGCTGGGGACGGCCCAATCCACAGAAACCGGGCGGGTCTCTCGCCAACCTGCGAAGTTCGGATCTCCCGGAACAGGGGCTTCGTCAGCGATTCGGACAGTCATGGCGTCTGTGCGAGGAGATCGGCCACTCACTTCGAAACAACACGTCCCTGCGAATCGGCCGGACGAGTTCTCAGGACGCTGGCGTCGCCACTGGCGCGGATGTGATTGTGGCAACAGCATCGCTGGAAGTTGGCTTCAACGATCCCGAAGTCAACGTCGTCATCCAGCACAAATCGCCGCGTGACCCCGCTCAGTTTCTGCAGCGCAAAGGACGTGCTGGTCGTCGCACGGAGATGCGTCCGTGGACGGTCGTCGTGCTTTCGGATTACGGTCGCGATCGGCTCACCTGGCAGAGCTATGACCTGCTGTTCGATCCGGAGTTACCACCTCGTGATCTTCCGGTTGGCAATCGATATGTGTTGCGAATGCAGGCGGTGTTTGCCTTCATGGACTGGGTTGCCGACCAGTTGCGACGTCAACCGGGCATCCCGCATGGGCGAGTCTGGCAGGACTTCGCTTCGCCGCCCGATGAAGTCACCTCCAGCAACCGAGCGAGTGTGCGACGGCGACAACAGGCAGCGGCGGCCATCGTCGAAGACCTGCTGATTCGCGATGACCGTCATGAGGAACTTTCGCAGTACCTTCAACGGTCGCTGGCTCAGGATGAGAGTGTCATTAGCGCTGTGATGTGGGAACCGCCGCGAGCCTTAATGACAGCGGTCCTGCCAACGCTTCTGCGACGTCTGAAGTCCGGCTGGAAGCGAGCCGGACAGGAAGGCGAATCGGGCCGGCAGAGCTATGACTATTTCGTCTCGAACAATCCGCTTCCGGAGTTCGTCCCGGGGCAGCTTTTCTCGGATCTCAATCTTCCGGAAGTCAGCATTGTCACGCCGGCTCAACAACGAAATGACAAGCAGCGTGAAGAGTCACTGCCAATTCTTCAGGCGATGAAAGAGTTCGCTCCGGGACGAATCTCGCGCCGGTTCGGGATCCTCAATCAGTGGGCTCGCCACTGGATCGCGTTGCCCGATCTCCATCTAGCACTGGTGAAGCAACTGCCGCTGACGAACTATCTGACACGCAGCGATGAACTGGGCGACTTTCAGTATCGCTGCGCCGACACACACACAGTGAAAGCGGTCCGGTGTGTCCGTCCTTACGAACTGCAGCCACAGCAACCTCCGAAGCTGGTTCAGGACACGTCGAACGCATTCCTCATCTGGCAGACTCAGATTGTTCCTGGCAGTGAAGGCATCTCCGTCGATGTTCCGTCGCCGTCGCGCTGGGAGACGCTGATTCGCGAGATCGAGTTCTTCACTCATTGTCACCACTCACCGCTGGAGATTCGGCGTTTCTCGATGGCCAGCGAGGCCACCGTGAAACTCTTAAACGGAACTGAGATCGAGACGCGAGTGGAGTTCGTCGATGCGATGCCCGATGCGAGCAGTTCTGAGACCACGAAACCCAATCCCGTTGCGGTCGGCTTTGCGGCGGATGTCGATGGCGTCGTCTTTCGTTTCTCGATGCCTGATGGCTTTGGTGTTCACGGAGCTGACCCCGCGCTGATTCGCGGGCTTCGAACAACGCTGTTTCGAGACCGCGTCATCGCCGACTCAACACTGGACGGCATCGCCAACAGCTTTCGTCGTCAGTGGCTGGCGGAAGTCTATGTTGCGGCACTTGTCGAGAGTTCGTTCTCGACCTGCCAGACGCTCGCTGACATCTGGCAGGCCCGCGCTGAATCTGACTTTGATGAAGTCCTGCAGATCATCTTCCAGAGTATCCCGGTCTCAAGCGATGGCGGCCACGCGGGTGATGATGACGGTGACGATGCGCCACTGGACGAAGTGCATCAGAAGCTGTTTACCGACCTGTCAGCGTTGCTGCATGACGCTGCTGTCGTGGATGTCCTGCGCAAACACGCTCCGACGCTCTGGCAGGAGCCCGACGCAAGCTGGTCGGAGTGGTTGAGCCGCAAGTTCAGAACCACATTGGGCGCGGCGATTCTCGACGGCATTCAGCAACTCTGTCCCGACCTGGATGCGGGCGACCTGACGCTCGATATTGATCCCGGGCCACGTCCCCCTGAATCGATCGTATCCGACGACGGGTTGTCTGAAGTCTGGCTGACCGAACGCACGGTCGGCGGCGGGGGCATCATTGAGAATTTCCTCGCCCGCTACGGCGAGGATCCGCGACGTTTTTTCGACCTCGTCGAAGCAGCACTGAAGCCGTCCGATTTCGAGATCGCCGATGAGCAGTTGACGCTGTTTCTCGACTGGGTCATGAGCGACTCAGACCCCGCTGTCCGAGACGCAGTGAGTGTCGTGCGGCAAGCAATGAATGATCGGCACGACGCGTTTGCAACGGCGTTTCAGAACCTGATTCGTCTGCTGTCCAGTCGCGGCCTGTTTGTGTGTCATTCCGTCGTGGCTGCGATGGCAACCCGCATCCTGAAACCGGGCAGCAACCCGCAGACCGATCAGATGCTTCACCAGTTGATTCACGACTGGCGGGCTCGCGAGGAGCAGTTGGGCATCGAGATCGATTCACGCGTCTTTGCCAGTCAGCGTGCTCGCGACGGCAGCCTCGACACCTCACTGGGCGAACTGGA
>JAQBZS010000953.1 GCA_027622115.1 Planctomycetota bacterium
TATTTAGTAGCGATCAGTCGTGGGCGCCACCGACACGCGGTCGGTGGAGGCCGGGAAACAGACGCATTCGGATGTAGCCATGCAGTCACTCGTCCACCGACACTGGGCGAGAATTGGTCACCGTGTCCAACTTACGTTTGGTTGCGGCCGAGCGAAGCGAGGCTGCGTTGGTTGTGGCCGCAGCCGAAGGCGTTGTTGGCCGAAAACGCCTGCGCCTTCGGCTACGGGTTCAACGACGCGGCGGCCTGTCGATGCCGCGTTGCCGCGTCGTGATCTCCCAGCGTTTCGTAGTGTCGAGCCAATAGCTCGTGGGCGTGCTGATTCGACCAGTCGATCTCGACTGCCGCGCGCAGCCAGCGAGCGGCATCGTTCGGCTCGCCGTATTGCAGCAGAATCTCTCCGATTTCGACCCGCAACTTGGCATCGTTCGGCAATTCAAGTGCGTCCTGAATCTTCTTGCTGGAGAGGGCGAGTTGCTGCTGGGCGACGGCAACGTATTCAAAGTGCTTGGCGGCTTCCGCATTTTCGTCCAACGCTTGAAGTGCCTGCGCTAGTCCATACCGCACGGTCACATCCTTCGGTCGCAGCTTCGAAGCCGCCTCCAGCGCTGCCGCAGCCGTTTTGAACCGGCGACTCGCCAGCTCGATCTCACCCAGCAAGGCCAGCGCGTCAAAGTGATCCTTCGTCGTATCGCACACACGTTGCGCGATGACACGTGCTTCGTCGGCTTGCCCCAAGTTGTAGAGGCAATGAGCACGTCCAATTAAGGCGTTTGCATCATTGGGATCGCCTTCCAAGCACTTCTCGAATGCCGCCGCCGCGTCTTCGAATTCGCGTAATTCCGTCAGGATCTCACCGAGTCGCAATTGCATCTGCGAGCGATTGGGAGCGATCGCCAGACCTGCGCGAATCGCCGCCGCGCTCTCTGGAAACCGAGACAGCATCTGCATGGCCAGCCCGCGCATAAAATGCGGCCGAGGATCCTGGGGGAAGTCCTTTTGCCACACGTCGATCAGCGTCAGAGCCTCGTTCGTACGTAGGTTCAACAAGTATCCGTAGCAATACGCTTGGCAAATCTCCCGCCCGTCATCACCGGCAGATTGCAAGAGTGCCGGCAAATGCCGTTCGACCTCGCGAAGCCGACCGGACTGCGCGAGCACGAGCCACTGTTCGCGTTGCAGGCGGCCCACGTCGGCCGCGTTGGTTCTTGCGAGTTGCAAGTGGTGGTTGATCGCCTCAAACCGACCGGCATGACGCAGCGCGCGCGCCATCCAGAAATGCAACTCGGCATTGTCGGCGTCATATTCCAGTGCCGCTTCGAGGCGATCGATTGCCTCCTGCGGCCGATCGTCGTCGATCGCGGATTTCGCCTGGTGCAGTTGATAGGCAATCCAAGCAGGTCTCGCGGAAAACGCGGCAACCCCCACAATGATAAACGCGACCAACATTCTCCGGCGGTTCTTTAGCATCTCGATCTTGTGTCACCACGACTTCAATTTGTCACCAGGTCGAAGATTGCAAAGCGAAACCCCGCAAAGAACTACCTCAACAGCTCGTCGATCCGCTCGTTCGACAGCCGATGCATCACCAACGGCTGTGCTCCGCTGGTTTGCGATTGCTGCCAAGTTGCCAGCAACCCGTCGTTGGTCCGCAGCACATCCACGTAGCGACTGCAACCCGTTCCCCAAGGGCTGACGAACATGGCTTCGTGCTTCGAAAGCCGCGAGAAACTGCCGAGCCGTCCACCTTGGATGTAGCCGCAGCCACCCAATTCCTCGCACGAATAGCCACGCGGGCGACTGACCGACGACTTGTGTTCGTCAAGATTCCGGACGCATTCGCCGCCATCATAAAATACCAGGCCGATGTCTTCGCCATCCAATTCGCCCGTGGCGGGAATGTCCACGATGGACGTCGCACGCGTCATGGCGACATCCCAAGTGAAGCCGCGAGAAAAGACGCCGTGTTCCGGTTCAAAAGACGAACCCGCGTTCAATCGCACGCAGCCCGTGTTGGAACTGGTCCAGCTAAACGGATGGCTGCAAAACAGCAGCAACGAGTCGCGTTCGTACAGAAATGGATCCTTGATGTGAACAAATTGAGGATCGTCCGAGGACACCACTTGCTCCACGCGTGCCGTCGCAAGCCCTTCCACGGATGACGCCCGCAAACGATCGATCGACCACACTCCCGTGCCGGGCTTCAAATACGACTCGAACCCCGCCGGATAGCCGACGCCGTCCTTTTCCGTCGACACGAACAATTCGACTCCCTCCGGCGTCGCCCGCAACGCACAGCCTTCGATGGACAACACGGGAGTCTCGGGCCGGCTCAAGTCGGTTTTCGACAATTCGAGGACCGTCTGAAACGACTCGCCCTGATCTTTGGAAGCCAAGATCGCCAAAGCCAGCCCACGCTCTCCGGCGGCGAGTCCAAGTCGAGAATCACCGGCGTTGCGATACCGGCCAACGAGATACAACGTGCCTTGAATCTCGGTGAGATTGCCGCCGCCGAACCAGAACCCGGATGCATCCTGCCGCGGTGCGACGATGACTCGCGCGGCGTGTTGATCGATGAGCGAAGTCGCCAGACGGTGCAGGCGGGATTCAATACTGTGGCAGTCCATCAGAGTCTCGTGGAGTGGATTCGCGCGGTTTCCGGAGCGGCGAATCCTACTTTCGGAGCAGCCGTTGGCAACACACGAATGACATCACGAAGGCGAGTCCACACAACAAGATCGCACTACGCGGTTCCGGTATCGAGACCGTCGGGACGGTCAGCACGTCGGAGATGCCATAGAATCGTTCGGCGTTGCTCTTGTTCTGGGTGGCGTTGTTGACCCACTGCAAATTGGTGAACGCCGTATTGCCGATTTTCCCCGAGCCTCCACCGCCCAGCGGTGATGCCGCCGTCCCGCCGGTGCCGGTCCCCGTCCACACGCGGTCGGAAATCCCCATGGCTCCGGTTTCGTCACTGTCGATTTTCAACAACAGGCTGCCGTCCCACAGATCGTCATAATGATCAGCCACGCGACCACCCGTGACGAGGTAGATCGGCTCGCCCGTCGGACCCACGGGCGACGGATCGGTGGTCGTATTGGTGATCGCGTTGACGGACGACGTGGAAACAATCGCATTCCACGTCGCGCCCAGGGCGTTCAACGTCGGTGAATTGTTGCTGACGGCGTTGCCGACGTGCGTGTTGTAGGCCGAGATGCTCAAATCCGTGGCGTTTCGCCGAGTGCTGCTCACAAAGATCAAACGGTAGGAATCACCCGGAGTCAGATCGATCGGCACGGTGATCAGCGCAGCCGATGCCGCCGACGGGCCGAGTACGGTCGCGAGTGCCAGAAAACAGGTTGTGAAGTAAGCCGGTCGCATGCGGCACACCAATCGAGATGGAAATCGGCGGCTGTAATCCCAAATTCGGCTTGATTACCCCAATCC
>JAQBZS010000954.1 GCA_027622115.1 Planctomycetota bacterium
TCTCTGTGTTTGCAAACCACTTCGCGAACGTAGGCGATCGATTGGCGGACAACACGAAGTCGCGGATTGGACGCATCGAATTGAGATCATCCAGTCGTTGTGGCAACCACGCTCCAACTGAGTACCCCCGGCGGGAGTCGAACCCACAACCTTCGGATTAGGAATCCGATGCTCTATCCTATTGAGCTACGAGGGCAAATCGGGTCGGGCCGGATCAGCCGTATCAATCCATGATGCAATCCAGCGAATTCAAGCACACGACAACTCGTTCGACGATTCGAGACTCACGATCGCTCTTGTAGGGAATCTAGGCCAGTGGCGGATTCGCGTAAAGTCAGTGTAAGACTGTCGGCAGCGACAAGAAATCGGTCCCTGAAGAGAAATTGACTCGATTTCCGTTTTGGATTACACCTCCCGCGCCTCTCCACGGATTCACTCCTCACTTCCCCAAAGCAGTCCTCGTTTGAGTCTTCTCATTCGAGTTCATGCCGTCTCTCCAGCGATTTCTCGCTCCTGTCACACGGCACGCATCATCAGCCGTTCGGCGAGACATCAGGTCTGACACATGTCGCAACCCGCCAACGCGTCGTCGGAATCGCCGACTCATGACTCGAGCGCCGTTCTGGCTCTCATTCGCTTCTTGCGCATGGTCCGACTGCACCAAAAGTTGATGGTGCTGTGCTTTGCGATCGCCTGCGTGCTCGGCGGTGTTTACTACACCACGGCGACACGCATCTATGAAGCGTCCGGATCCATTCAGGTCGTCGAAGACAGCATGTCCGTGATGGAGTCCCATCAGCGTCAAACACGCGTGAAGGACTACATGCCGAGCTATCTCAACGTGCTGCGCAAGCCGGCCGTGCTCGACAAGGTGATCAACTCGCTGGGGCCGGCTCAGTTGGCCGAATTCGGCAAGGCGAATCGCGAAGCCTGGCCGCGAATTCTCAGTTCGCGAATCTACATCCGTAATCCGCTGGATACGAATATTCTCGAGCTGTATTTCAAATCGCCGAATCCCGACAACGCGGCCATCATTCTTGAGGCCGTCATCAACAACTACATCGAGTTCATTCACGAAAAACACAAAGGCAATTCGCAACAAGTTCTCGTCAAACTGACCGCCGAACGAGAGGAACTCGAAGCATCCATCGAACAAAAAACCGCCGAACTGATTCAACTCAAGGGGTCGCTGGAAGAATTCGACGGCGGCGAAGACGGTCGGCGAGTCAACATCGTAGTTGACCAGTTGATGAAGCTCAACAACACGCTCAGCGACGCACAGAACAAGACGCTGGACGCGCACGCGAAATTCTTGGCGATCGATCATGCGGTGCGGAACAACGAAGACATTTTGCAATTCGCCATCGACAACCTGGATGCGCTTGGCACGGACTTGCTGCGGCTGGAATTCAACCTGGACCAAGGCGACTTGCTGATCGTGGCGCGGTTGAACGAAGAGTTGCTGCGCGAACGCTCGGAGAAATTCGCGGCGGACCGAAAGTTTGGTGCCAACCATCCGATGGTGTTGCAACTCAACCACAGCATCATGGCGAAGGAACAGCGGCTCGCCACGCGGCTGAGCACACGGCAAAGCCAAGGCGAACTCGTACGCAACCAACAATTGGCACCACGACTCTTGCAGATGGCCCAGCAACGCTACAAGGAAGCCTCTTCCATCGAACAGGCTCTGCGAAGTCGTTTGCAGCAATACAAGCAGGCGGCGCTGAATCTCAACGTTCAGATGGCCAAAGTCAAACAAATCGAAGCCGACCTGGCACGCAAGAATTCCTACAACGACGTCATCATGGGACGCATGAAAGACGTGGAACTTGGCAAAGATTCCGGGACGCGGATTCATGTGCTGGGTCATCCGGAACCACCGACCAGCCCGGTTTCGCCGCGGTTGTCGTTCGTGGGCTTGGGAACGATTGCCGGCGGCGTCGGTATTGGTTTCGCCGTGATCTACGTGCTGACAGTTCTGGACGACCGCTTCCGTTCGTTGGACGAATTGCAGACGTTTCTGGGTGCTCCCGTACTGACGACCGTGCCGCGGATGCAGATACCGGAAGGCAACGGCGCGATGTCGTTGATTACGGTGGCCGAACCCACCAGCGTCGTGGCGGAAGCGTATCGCACCTTGCGCACCGGGATCGTGCATCAACCGAACGATACCAGTCGGCTCGTCGTGACCAGCAGCGAGCCGAGCGACGGCAAAACCACCAGTGTCGGGAATCTCGCGGCGGCGTTCGCTCAATCGGGGAAACGCACGATTCTGATCGACGCCGATCTCAGACGACCGGGCATGACCAAGTTGCTCGGACTGCGCGGACACGGCGGTCTGTCCACGATTCTCGAATCCGACGAAGCCGTGGAAGATGTGGTACGGCAGGTGATCGTGCCGGGAATTATCGATCGGCTGGACGTGATTTCCGCCGGACCGCGACCCGCCAACCCGGCGGAACTCCTGTCCGGTGAACGTTTCATGAAGTTACTGAGCTGGGCCGAGGCCGAATACGACCAGATTCTGATCGACGCTCCCCCGGTCCTGGCCGTGACCGACGCCACCGTGATCGGACGACTGGCCGACGGCATCGTGTTGGTGGTTCGCCCCGAAAAGAACTCGAGACGGATGGTGATTCGAGCGGGCGAGTTGATTGCTTCACACGGCTGCACGCTGTTGGGCACCGTGGTCAACCGCATTTCGACGGGCGGAGACAGTGGTAACGGATACGAATATGGATATGGATATGGATACAACTATTCGTATTCCTACGGCCACGACGCGTCGGCGGGATTGTCGGACGATTTCGACAGCGAGTCCGATGATGATTCCGAAGAATTCCCCGCGACGCGAGTTGCGGCGTAACCGGGCGTAGGCACGGAGAATTTCACAAACACGTTTACGAATTCAAAGCGAAGTGGCTGATGACCGAATCGGAGCGAATCGCAAACGCACTGCGAACGGCGGTCCAGCAAGCCCAACAGCGCCGGCAATCGCCGGAGCCTGAAGCGGGCGACGCATTGATCGTTGAGCCTTCGATCGAGCCGGATCCGAGGTTGGCGGCGGTCGCATCGGACGGACCAGGTGTATCGGACGGATCGGGTACATCGGACGGATCAGTCGGATCGGGTGCATCGGTCGGATGGGACGGATCGGACGGATCGGACGGATCGGTCGGATCGGACGGATCGGACGGATCGGACGGATCAGGTGCATCGGACGCATCAGACGAATTGTCCCATCCGTCCGACGACACCGAGTCTCCCGGAAAAGCGAGGCTGGAACATCTGCTGGCTCGTCATGCAACAGTCGAACGCCCATCAACCCGCGCAAAACAACAACCCAAACCGAGCACGCCCGACACGTCGAAATCGAGAACACGAACGGGCCGTGCGTCTCGCCAAATCCCCGATCGACCGGCTTCTCCGCCGAAGTCCCTCGCTCT
>JAQBZS010000955.1 GCA_027622115.1 Planctomycetota bacterium
TTACACGCTACACGTCCTCGGCAGTTTGGTATTCCGATCAAGTCACCGAATCAGCGGCTGAAACACGATGCAATCACTACTGAGTTATCTGTCGTACACGTTCGCGTGGGGGAAGAGCTGGTTCTTGTGGATCTTTGGTGCCGCGAAGAACACCAAGATTCCGCCGGTCGTGTACCAACTGCTGCACGTGCTGTTGATCGTCGGCATCACGATCACGCTGGGGTTGGTGAGCACCTACATCGTCGATGAAGCCAACGTCGCGACGCATCCCTTCGTGGATCGGTACTACTGCGGGATTCTGTTCGTGCTGTTTTATGTCGTCGTTCGCGTCGTGATTTTCGTGATCCGGCTGTTCTTCACGGAAGACACGTCGGAATTCGCGGACATCGAACGCGCCTGGCACGAGGGGCTCGACGGCATGCTCAAGGAAGGGCACGACATGCAATGGCTGCCCGTGTTCCTCGTGATCGGGCTGGATCGAGACGGCAACGCCAGCCTGTTCGATGCGTCTCGCATGAAGTGGAGCGCAGCCCCAAAGGACGGTCCGTCGGCGTCCGTGTTGAGATTTCAGGGAAACGCCGACGCAATCTTTGTGTCGTGCCCCGGTGTTGGTGCCATGGCTCAGCAGATTGGGGCCGCAGCGTCTACAGGGGAGCATTACTTCTCGCAGACCGACGAGGTTGGTGCCCCGGATTCGCATACGGACACGATCGATTCCATCGGCGGCGGCGGGAACTCGCACACGATTGTGCCGCACACAGGGACGATCATGCCCGGCGAGGACGACACTGGCCCGACGCCGATGCAAAAGAGTTCGTTTCGGCCGCCCAAGAAAATCAGTGCCACGGAAACCGCGGAAGCCAAACGTCGACTGGCATTTCTGTGCCGGTTGCTGGCTCAGGAACGTGGCGACTTCTGCGCACTCAACGGCGTGTTGGTGGTGGTGCCGATTGAATGGGCTTCGACACCGGAATCACTCGATTTGCTGACGGCCGTGACGAATGACCTCAAGTCGATCAGCGACACACTCAACGTTGCGTTTCCCGTCACGACGGTCTACGGCGGATTGGAGTCACTCAAGGGGCTGGAAGAATTCGTGGAACGAGGCCAACGGATCGAACGGAAGTTCAAGGAGTCTCGTGCCGGCTCGCGATTCCCCGCCGGACATTCCGTCGATCATGCGGCCGGGAACTGGGTCGTCGACCGCGGTTTGCAGTGGTTTCGCGGTTGGATCTATTCCGAATTCTCAAAAGACCTCGCGAACAACGCCAACAAGGATTTGTACCGGCTGATCTGCGAACTTGAAGAATCTCGCGATCGCATGACGCGGCAACTGGAGTTGATGTACGGCGAGTTCGGCGGCGATCAGCGAATTCGCATGTCGGGCGTGTATTTCTGCGCCGCCGGGAAAACCAAATCACATCAAGCGTTCGTTCAAGGCGTGATGCAGAAACTGATCGGCGAACAGGACTTGGTTGCATGGACCCCCGAGAAACTCCGTCGCGATCAGAGGAGCCGCCTGACGTCCTATTTGTGTTTCGTGGTGGCGGCCGGCATCGCGGCGTTGGATGTCTTTCTAATTTTGGACCGATTCTGATCGGGAACCGGCTACGATGTAGTCTTGCGTAGCTTGGGACCATTGTCCCGAGCGGTCACGGGCATTGGTCACGGGCATTGGTCACGGGACAATGGTCACGGGACAATGGTCCCGTGCTACTGGCGTTGGATCCGTTGCTGGTTTCGATTGGGGCGTTCGTTGTCGACAGTACTGAATCATGGGGCGTGGTTGTGGTCGCCGAGTCTTGCTCGACTTGCGATCTTGCTGGTCGTTTCAGTCGGCCTCGTCGATCAACACGATGACGCCTGCTTCGCCCAAGTCTCGCAGCAGAAGCGGCTCATGCTGTCTGCTGCCTCGGGCGGTTCGCGCTACTACGAACACGGTCGTTGGTCGGGCGTCAATCTGACCGTCACCAATCCGACCGACGAAGAATCCGACGTGTTGTGCGTGTTTCATTTCGCCAAGGAGCCGCATCTGCAATTCGTGCGACGGCTGTGGTTGCCGGCCAAGTCGCAGCGATCCGTGTGGCAATTGGTTCGCCCATCCGCTCCGAAGAATATTGACGCCGATTCGGTTGTGCATTTCGAACAGTCGATGGCCTATCGCGCGTTCCTGGTCGACGTCGATGAACATGACCGCGAAACAGTCATCAGCAAACGCAATCAAGACGGAATCCTATCGGCGTTGTCCCGTCGCCAAGTCACCGCGTTCATTCACGATGAAGCTGCGAACGACTTCGCCCAAGAAGCAGTGGTCGCGGTGAGAATCGGTGCCGCACTGTCGCGCATCGTGAATTCGATCGCCGAACACTTCCCCTCGCAGGTGCAAGGCTACGACGGTGTGCGTCAAGTCGTCCTGGCCGGCGACCGAATCGCGTCCGATATCCAGGGACTTCGAGCCCTCCGGCAGTGGGTGTTCGAGGGCGGTCGGCTGTGGATCATGCTGGACCGGGTCAAGCCGGAAACCGTCGAATTGCTGCTCGGCGACGCTTTCACGGCGCAAATCGTGGACGAGGTCGGCCTCACGGAAGTGCAACTCGATTGGCCGGAATCCGTGGACAAGCCGCCGCCCAAGGATCGCCAGCCGGCGGAATTCGAACAGCCGATCAAACTCGTCCGAGTCGTCACCGACGCCAAGGTGCTGCATACGATCAACGGCTGGCCGGCATCCTTCACCAAGCCGATTGGTCGAGGCTCAGTGGTCTTCACGACCCTCGGTCCGCGTGCTTGGATCGAACACCGAACCGGCAATCAAGGTTCCGACCCGCTGTACCAGTCCGCATTCGCGGCGATGGCTCCGCTGAGGCGCATCGGCGATCTCCTGTTTGACGCGGACGATCGTCATTCCTTGAAATCCGCGACCTTGAAGCCTTACCTCGCCGACCAGATTGGGTTTCACGTCGCGGCCCGCGAGGAGGTGATCCTCATCTTGGGGACGTTTTGCGGTGCGTTGATCGTCTTGGGCGTTTGGCTCGCGCACCGTGATCAACTCGACATTTTCCGCTGGGTCGGACCGGGAGCGGCGAGCGTGGCGGCGGGTGTTTTCCTGGTGATGGGCATTCAAGCCAAGCAGGCCGTACCGCCGACCATCGCGGAATCGCAGTTTGTCGAGGTCTCCAACGACACCGGCGAAATCCACGCACACGGCACAATGGCCGTCTACAACCAAGCGGAATCCACAACTCCACTTGGAGGCACCGATGTCAGTGTTCTCTTTCCCGAATTGGCGCAAGAGCCGGGAACGACTCGCCGCGTGGTGTGGAATGATGACGATTCGTTTCAGTGGAACAACTTGACGCTGCCGCCCGGATTGCAGTTTGCCAACTATCACAGCGTGATCGAAACCAAGCAGCCGGTTCGCGCCGTGGCTCGTTTTGGGCCGCAGG
>JAQBZS010000956.1 GCA_027622115.1 Planctomycetota bacterium
GGTGTTGCTGTTCTCACTCGATCAATTGGAGCGGCGACGCTTCCGCACGATGGCCGTGCTGCTGCTGCTCACGCTGTCGGCGAAAGAGGACTTCGCCATCGTCTTCGGCCCGCTCGGCGTGTGGTTGGCGCTGCGGCAAAACAAAGTGTCATTCTTGAATTCGACGGCCGCCGCACCGAGCGCACCAATTGCGATCGAGCATTCCGCGACGCGAAGCGGTTTTCGTCCATGGCTCGGCTGGCCACTGGCGGTCGGCAGCGTGGCCTATGTCGTACTCGTGACCAAGGTCGTCTTGCCCTGGTTTCGCGACGGCGCCGAAGTGCATTACGTGAATTACTTCAACGCCTTCGGGACCACACCGACGGAAATCCTGTGGAATATGCTGACGAATCCGGGTCTGTTGCTGTCGCGTCTGGTGGGCGAACATTCGCTGTGGTACGCATTGGCGTTACTTGCGCCGCTTGGATTCCTATCGATCTGTTCGCCCGGCCGACTCGCCGTGGGACTCCCGCTGTTTGGACTTCTGTGTCTGAATCAGCTCACGCGTCAACAACCGATGCCGTGGCATCACTTTCATGGCCCGCTGATCCCCATCGTCTTTTGGTCGGCGGCAGCCGGCACGGTTCACGCCCGCGCGGCGGTTCAGCGGTTGCGACAATTGTTCGCTCGTGCGAGGACCACGACATCGGCCAACACAACGGCAACCGATTCCGCGATTCGCGCGGCTCGCTGGGCGTGTTGCTGTTCGTTGACCGCCGGGATCGTGTTTGGAATATCGCCACTGTCACGTCAATTCTGGGATCCGGGTTCTCGCAACCATTGGTCGCGGCTGTACGTTCCTGGGCCTCGCGCCGAAATGTTCGAACGCATCGCGGGCACGATTCCGTTGAACATGCGAGTCGCCTCGACCGACTTTGTGCATCCGCGATTCACGCATCACGAGCGATCGTACGACTACAGCAAATACCCGCGTGCCGTGAACGACGACAAGCCGGGAGCACCGCCCGACACGGACTATATGGTGATCGACACTCGCCACTACTACAGCGAATTCAAACGAGTCGAGGACATCGCCGAATACCGTGATCACCCCGAAGATTGGGAGGTCTTGCCGGACAACACCGACGGATACTTCATCGTGCTCAGACGGCGGAAGGCGGCAACTCGGTGATTTTGGCCGGCGGGTCGAGCACCGCATGATCGTGAAATTCAAAACGGGCTTCGCGTGAATCACAAGTTGAAGTCTGTACGATGCAACGCGATCGCAGCGAATCACCAGTAAAGGATCGAATTCATGCAAGACATTTCCAACGTCGTGGCTTCACAAATCATGCACTCGCCCGTGGTCTGCGCCAGCCCAGACGACACACTGAAGCAGATTGAAGGTCAGATGGAGGACAAGCAAATTAGCGGCATGCCGGTCGTTGAGGACGGTGTCATGGTGGGCATTATTACTCAAGACGACTTAGTGCAAGTTCCGACCATGCTGGACGCCATGGCTCGCTATGTTTACGGCGAAATGCAATCCAGCGGCCCCATGTTTCAAGGCGAAGACGCCGATGACGACGGTGTTCCGGACAACCTGTCCTTCCGCGGTCGGATCCCCAACATGCAAGTCCGCGAAGTCATGGCTCGCGGCGTGGTCACCTGCAAGCCGTCAACTCCCGTCGAGGAAGTGATGCGTCTGATGGTGTCGCACCACATTCACCGCGTCGTGGTGACCGATGACGGCCATCCGATCGGCATCATCAGCACGTTGGATGCACTGAAGGCGCTGACGGGAGTCAAAGAGTCCGAATGACCGTCAAGTCGGTGAACCAGGCGACGACCGTCGTTTAACGATCGGCCAAACGAACATCACCGCCGAAACCGCCAGCAGCACTGCGGAAATCGGCCGCTGGAAGAACGGCCAATAGCTGCCGCCCGACTGCATCAACGCCCCGATCAAATTGTCCTCGGCGATGCGGCCCAACACGAAGCCGATCACAAACGGAGCCAGCGGAATCCGCAGCTTCTGCATGGCGAATCCGCCCAGTCCGAAGGCCAGCATGACCCACACGTCGAACATGCGATTCGACAACGCGTACGATCCCGTCACGCAAAACACCAGCACGGTCGGGATCAACAGCCAGCGAGGCACGTACATCAGTTTCGACAGCCAACCCACCGACAACAGCATGAACACAAACATGAACACGTTGGCAACCAACGCCGTGGCAATGATCGTGTAGACCACGTCGGGGTTGCTCTTGAACAACAGCGGACCCGGTTGCAGTCGATGGATCACCATGGCACCGAGCAGAATGGCGTCGATCACGCTGCCGGGAATGCCGAGCGAAATCAGTGGAATCAGAGCACCACCCACCGTGGCGTTGTTGGCGGCTTCCGAAGCGACGATCCCCTCTTCCGAACCGCAACCGAATTCTTCCGGGGTCTTCGAGAAGTTCTTAGCGGCCGAATAGGCCATCACCGATCCGATATTCGCCCCGATGCCCGGCAGGATTCCGATCCACGTGCCGATGACCGACGATCGCAGCAGATTCCACTTTTGCGCGGACCAGTCCGACCAGGACATCCAGATGCCTCGCCGATCGACGGGAACCAGTTCACCGCGTCGCCCGAGGTGCAGAATTTCATCGATGATCTGCGTGATGGCAAACAGCCCGATCAGCACCGGCAGCAGTTCAAAGCCATTGTTGACTTCCACGAATCCAAGCGTCAGCCGAGGCCGCGATGTGGCGGGATCGATGCCGGGCAGGGGCAGCAGAATCCCCAACATGCCGGCCAGCAGGCCCTTCAGCAAGGATTCTCCAGCGACGGACGCGATCGAGACCAAAGCCAACAGCACCAGCGCGAAGAACTCGAAATTGCCGAGCCTGGTGGACCAGTCGGCCATGGGTTTCGCTAATGCCGCCAGAAAACCCCACGAGACCAATCCGCCCACGAACGATGCGGAAATCCCCAACCCGAGTGCTCGCCCCGGCTGCCCACTTTTTGCGAGCGGATATCCGTCGAGCGTGGTCATCATGGACGCCGGCGTGCCCGGCATTCGCAACAGCGTGGCGGTGATGAGTCCGCCGCTGATCGAACCGACATACATCGAGACCAGCAGGACCATCGCTTCACCGTACGGCATGGTAAACGTAAGCGGCAACGTGAGCGAAATCAGCATGGCCCCGGTGAGTCCGGGAATCGCTCCAACGATAATCCCCAACGCCGTGCCCAACATCATGAGGAGCAGCGGCGCGGGCGTGAACACGTATTGAATGGCGGCGGACAGATCCATCCGGGCATGATAGAACATCGAACATCGAACGCGCAGCCTACTCTGGGTAGAGGGCGGGTGGTTCAACGCTCTCCACCGACCCCGCGTCGGTGGAAGCAACGACTGACAGGCTACCCCGGCTTTCATGGCATTAACCATCCCGCCACTAA
>JAQBZS010000957.1 GCA_027622115.1 Planctomycetota bacterium
ACGCCTTCACTAGACGCCCCAGCCCAACCAGTCTCACAGTTCCAATTAACAGAAGCTGACATGCACCCAGGCCGCAGGAGTGCGGGACAGGGTTTTTGAGATTTGGAGCACGCGTGGTTTTGTCAAGATGAATACCTCCTTCGGCTCGCCAAGGTCCGCCGATCGAACCTCCAACGCGGAGATCACGCGAGACACCTCACCCTGCCAGATCCACGTCATCCACTCGCGGTAGATGCGACCGCCCTCCACCTCGCCGCGGCCAGCCACTGCGGACGAATACACGAACGAGATCGCGTGGATCAGGTCCAACACCGACACGAACCCATACGGCTTGAAGTACAACTCGAAGTTCTTCTGAATCCACGCGCTGCCATCGCCCACGAACGCCTTGAACTTCGCCAGGAACAGGCCTAGTGCCCACGCTCGAGCCGCCGGTAACTGACTCGATGGCCCTTTTCGAACGTCGCCACCACCTCGCGGCGAGCCACCTTCGGGCTCAACGCCGCGGCGTTCTCGCGTTTATGTTTCGCGTCACGGCGAGCGACGGACTCGACTCGGCCAACCGGGCCTCCAAGTCTTCCAGGCTCTTCCCCGAATCAAGGTCGATGGCGTCGTCCTCGGTCGCGGCTTTGAAAAGTGTTCTCACCGAATGGCTTGACAGTCACTCCACCAACAAGTGATCGAGTTCGCAGTTGCCGCCCTTCCGAAGCGATTCAGGTAGTGTTTCAGGTAGTGTTTGAGTTCCGTTGGAAAGAACCGACATGATCACGCGCAGGCTCTTCGGAATTAATTTCCGAATCCGAGCAGGACTGCTCTTGACCCACACGCCATTACCAAATGGTGAGCCTCGCTTGATGCACTTGCGGATGGCTACCACCTCTGCGTCCATTTGCGGCTTGTTCACGAATGATCGCCATTGCCGCGGCAAGCATGGTTCGCTCGGGTCGACAAGCCAACGTGGCGGGTCCTTCTTGCGGCGTACATCAGCCGAACCCCATTGCCACTCTTCCGCGAACTCGCAAAGACCGGCGCGGAGAGGGTTGCGCTCGACATAACGCATCACGGTTCGCAAGTGCTCGTCAGTCTGAACGGGGAAGGACTTGAAGCGGCGGTTGGACGGCCCGTCAGTTGAAGGTCGGGAATCGAGGCGCGGAATGTATACCGGTGTCCCGTCGCCGCTCGCGAACTGTTGACTCCGCCTAGCCGCCGATCGCGTGTTTGATCGGCTCTACGTCACACCGGCCACCTACCACGAGGATGAGTCCCTACCAGCGAAACAGCCCGGTGCCCCAGGTCAAGCCGGCACCGAAACCACTCATCAGCAGGATGTCGCCCGCCTGAATGCGACCTGCTCGATGGGCTTCGTCGAGCGCCAACGGAATCGAGGCCGCGGACGTGTTGCCATACGACTGCAAGTTATTGACGACCTTGTGCTCGGGAATGCCGAGCTGTTCGATCGCATAATTGATGATGCGAATGTTGGCTTGATGCAACAAATACAAGGAAACGTCGTCCACACCGAGTCCCGTGCGATCCAGCATCAGGCGGATGGTTTCGGTCAGAGCCTGAACGGCCCACTTGAAGACGTTGCGACCGTCCATGTGCAGGTAATGACCGCCGGATTGCAAATTCGCATCGGTCGATGGGTGCATTGTTCCGCCGCACATGCGTCCCAGCATTGGTCCGCCGCTTCCATCCGAACCCATCTGGTAGCACATCAGACCCTGCTCCGGTCCACCACGAGTCACCAGAACGGCACCGGCACCATCGCCAAACAGCGGTGCGGTGCGTTGATCGGTCGGATCGACGATTCGGGTGTTGACGTCACCGCCGATTACGAGCGCAAGATTCGAATTCCCCGTGGCCACGTATTGCGCTGCGGTTGTCAGCGCATAGACAAAGCCGGAACAGGCTGCTTGCAAGTCGAATGCCGGTGAGTCCAATCCGAGGTGTTCCTGCACCAGACACGCGGTGGATGGGCATTGAAAGTCCGGCGTAAACGTCCCCACAACCAAGAGGTCGATATCTTGTGGATCGACGTCCGCAGCCGCGATCACTCGACGAGCGGCTTCCGAGCAGAGGTGACTGGTCGCCTGCCCTTCCGCAGCATAGCGGCGCTCAAGGATGCCGGTTCGCTGTTCAATCCAGCCGGGTTCGAAACCGTATTCGGATTCCAATTGAGCGTTGGTCACGACCAGATCCGGAACGTAGATCCCACTGCCGATGATCTGGACTCCCATCAAGGAGTTGACGCGATCACTGCGGCGAAAGAGGGACTTTTTTGAACCCTTCCGATCATCGTTCAAGACACGTTCAGCCGCCGCCACAATGGCCTCCGAATTGGCGTTCGTGGATTCCAATTGTTCGCCGATGGGATAGTGAGAAGCACGTTGATCCATGAGCCTTGCCCGATCAGCCGGTTCGGCAATTCCAAACTCGGCGAAGTATAATCGGTCGTAAAATCTCAAACTAGCGACATTTGCGCCGCGAGACTAAGTTCGAGTTTGTCACTTTCCGGGGTCGGGTTTACGTCTTTCAGATTTGGCGGTTTGCCCCGTTGTTGGTGAATTCCACGTCGAACGACCGCCAAATCTGAAATTCGTAAGCCAGACCCCGATCCCCACCATCTGGCGTTGCCACGCTCGTCAGAGCATGGATTCCCTCAAAATGTGACAAACTCGAACTTAGCTAAGCACTTGTCACGTACGGCAACGGCCCGTCAACTCGTTGAATCCGGGATCTGATTTAGCCTGCGGCACCAAATCGCCGTCGATTCGAGTTGATGTTGCACGCTTGATGTTGCACGCTCGGTAAACGTGACCGGTTCACGATTCGCCGCGAAGCCGCTTGCCGAGTTTTCCGATCACTGCACCGCATTCCGCGCGGGCTTCTTCCAGTCCCTTGGGAGTGATGTTTGCACCGCGAACATAGTTCAGCACGATGTCTTCCGCCGTCGCCAATTCCTTGCAGGCACCGGGGATTTCGGACGCGATTTCGATGGGGATCGTGCTGATGCCGTTGATGTCGCCGTGCAACAAGTCTGCGTTGTAAATCGTGATGCCGCCGACGGACACGGGAGCCCCCAAGGACAGTATGTGGCAATAGCCGTGAGAACACGTCTCGCCGTTTGTGAAGACCGGATAATTGATCGCGCGAACTTGATCCAAGTCCCGACCGGTACCCGACGTGATCAGCCCGACCGAACCGAAGGCCTGATACGTGGTACACATGACTTCGCCAAATGTCGCGGAAGCCGTGGGTTCATCGAGATCTTGAAACACCACGACGGCCGGTCCGGGCAGTTCCGAATGGGTGAAATCGGCCCATTCGATGGTTTATGCGGCGATTTTGGGGGTGTGTGTTTCGCAAGCGGTTTTAGTGGCGCTCGCGACTAACACCGGGTTCACAAGCGTTCGCTCATAGACTCGATC
>JAQBZS010000958.1 GCA_027622115.1 Planctomycetota bacterium
CAACGTGACCCGGTTTCGTGTGCCCAAACGCGCGTGCCTACGGCGTGCGGTTAAACGAGTCATCTTTGGACGTGTAGAGAATCCGAGGGTTCACGTTGAAGTGATCGAATCTGTTCAACCGAGTCCGCTTCCTCGGGACGTTTATCGGCTCGCAGGACCGCGATGCGCGGATGCCGCAGGCTCCACGCTCCGTTCTGGTCTCGCGCAACGCCTTGGCAAATCACGGTGACAACCAACTGTGGAAACAACTCAACACCAATGCGTTTGCCCATCGACAGCGTGCGAGTGATCGTGCGGCCCGTGAGTAAGGCCCGCCGGATGATCTCGTCACAGATCTCGGCGTCGCGGACTCGATCCACGCCGTCCACATCACCCACATCTTCAATCGTTGTCCCATTCAAAGCGCCGACGACCCAAGAACCAAACATACCTTCGTTTTGAGTCGTGACGGAATACGTGGCACCGATCAACACCAGGTCGAGAGTCAGGATCGGCTTGCGTTTGAGCCATCGCGGATCGCGAGTATCGATCAAGTACGGCGACGCCGGATCCTTGGTGATCACGCCTTCATGACCCTGCGCTCGAAAGTGGTGATACAGCCGATTGACATCCGCCTCGGTGTTCGCCATTTGGCCGACGGCGAGTGACACGGGGATTGGAAGTTTACGCCCCGTCAAGGGCAGGATCATGCTCGAAAGCAACTGTCGACGGCGGGTGAACGGCAGCAACGTGACGTCTTGACCGTTGAAGTACAGCACATCGAACGCCGCATAGTGCAACTGCATTGGGAGCAGTTCGCCGTGATAAGCAGCCATGACCTCCTGCACCGTGGCCGGGACAACGCGATTGGAGCCTCGCATGACGCCGTACAACTCGCCATCGACGATGGCATCGCTGACAGGCAGGCTGCGAATGAGCGACCTCAAACCGGGGAACTGTTCGAGCCAGTCGTTTCCGTTGCGAGTGAAGGCAGCAGCCTGCAATCGGCCATCGACCACGGAGCGATGCAGGAGCATGCGCACGCCGTCGTATTTTCGTTCGACCCAAACCGGATAGGTATCGACACGCGTGGTGGGGCCGCTGGCCAATGCCGGCCGCACGGGAGACAGCGGGCGAAGGCGTAAGCGTCGCAATCCGTCACCGCCTTCGCGCGACAGAAGACTCGTCAATTGGAAGACGTCGGTTAGCTTGAGCCCGCGTTCAATCGCTGTCGCTTCTTGGCGATAGTGCGAGGCCAACACGCGAACGACGAGTGGCCGATTCAACTCGCGGCCGAAGCCCGTTCGGCTCAGCAACAGCCGAGCGAGGCAATACGCTTCCAGTCGTCCGCATCGCTGCAACAACGCACCGAGCACTCTCTGTTTCAGGATCATGCCCTTGCCCGCCAACAGCGCCAGTGTCCGCAGGAGTTCCGCCGAACTGAGAGGTTGATCCGATTTCAGGTTCGGGCGAGATTCCGCGAACAACAGCCCGACGTCGCCAACTTCCGCCAATCGGCTCAAGAGCATTTTCGGGCCGATGAACCACACGGATCGCAGCAGTCGCAACAGCGAGTCTTGCCGAAACGTACTCGGGCGTCCGAGAAACGGATCACCCGTCAAGCAGGCGATCTTCTCCACATCGCTCAGCCCGATGTCCCGCTGCATGAAGTCAATCAAGTGCGACTCGGATTGCTGCATCGACAGGCGAGGAGTTCGCGTACCGAAGAGTCGGATGGAGTCGAAGTCTCGCACGCCTGACATTGGTAAAAAGAGAGACCGACACAGATTGTAGAAGGGGATCGAAGACAGCGCATCCAGGCTGAAGTCGCCTTGTTGGTGTTGCGCCAAAAATCGCAGGTGCTCGGCGATGCGGCCCTGCGACGATCGCGCGTTCGATCCGCCGCTCATGGGTGACGGGAGTGAATCGGGATGCGTCAGCCACTGATGCGATTGGTTGGCTTTGAATGGCGTCACGGGTTTGCAAGCACGGGTGAATCGGTGAAAGCACATCCGTGCGGTCGAACTCCTGACCTCCATTGCACGCAATTGAGCGGGCACTGGCAATACTGGCTCGGTGATTGCCGTTTTCGCGTCGAATGATTCTTGCTCGTTCTGAAGCTGATGTGCGAGATCAGCGACTGAAACTACGAGCTTCCGAATCGAAACGGTTCGGGGCTGACTTCATAACCCGGGCGGATCGCGATGTTGATCAGCAGGCCGAAGGCGACGCATGTCGACAACAAACTGGATCCGCCGTAGCTCAACAATGGGAGTGTCATGCCCGTGATCGGCATGAGGCCCACCGTCATGCCGGCGTTGATCACTGTTTGCGTCGCCAGCAAGGCGACGATCCCCACGGCGATGAGTCGCCCGAATGGTTCGCGGGTGGCGGCGGCGATCATCAGGCCTCGCCCGAAGATCACGACGTACAGCAGCAGCACGCACAGACAGCCGATCAACCCCCAGCGCTCGCCGATGAGGCTGAACACGAAATCCGTGCGACCGGCCGGCAGGTGATAGGCCGCCGGATCGTCGAACGCCATGCCCGTGATTTCACTGCCCCAGATCCCGCCCAGACCCAGTACGGTCTTTGATTGATGCAGATGATAGCCGTCGCCCTTGGGAGTTGGGCCGTTATCGGATTGTGCGAATAATGTCACCACCCGAGATTTTTGCTCGGCACTCATGCCCAGCCACAGCAGCGGTAGCATCGCCAGGCCCAACACCGCGATCGTTGCCAGATGTCGCAGTCGCGCACCGGCGGCAAACAGCATCGCGAACAGCACGGGCAGGAACAGCAAGGACGTCCCCAGATCGGGCTCGCGAAGAATCAGTCCCACGGGAATCAGTGTCAGCACGAACGGCACCACGAGGCCCGTGAGTCGGCGATAATTTTGTCGGTACATCAAGTAGTGGGCCAGCGCGAGGATGTAAGCGATTTTAGCCAATTCCGAGGGTTGAAAATTCATGAAACCCAGCGGAATCCAGCGATGGGCTCCGTTCTTCGCGGGGAAGAAATAGACGGCGAGCAACAACAGCAAGCTCACGGCGAACACGGCATAGCTGTAAGTCCGCAACCGCGAGTAGGGGATCAAGGTGGCGGCGAGCATCGCGGGAATCGAGATCGCGATCCATGTCGTTTGTCGGCCGAAGAACGTCCCGGCTTTCGAGAGTTCGTCGCCACGTTGGATGCCCGTCAGTCCGATCAGCATCAGGCACAAGGCACCGATGACGATGGTCCAGGGGACTCGGCACGTCCATTCGCGAAGTCTCACCAGGGGAATCCTGTCGGTGCGGGGATGGTTTCGAGGAGGAAAGGGGTCGGGTCATTCAAAGTTCAATGCTCGCGGATTTACGCGTCATTTGCTCTATCGCCGTGAGCCGCGAGCATTGAACTACCAAGGAACAAAATCAATTTACACCTGAACGTGCACTGGACACTGAGG
>JAQBZS010000959.1 GCA_027622115.1 Planctomycetota bacterium
CGCGTGCGGCATACAGTTGAGCGTCAACTTCCGCGTGTCGGCGTACAGGTCCGCGTGTTCCCGCGAAATCTGCAAATCCCACGGCACGGGGCAACCGGACCTGAGCGAGCGACCAAGTCGCACGACTTCGCCGGCGGCAATCGTGAGTTGTAGACGCTGCCGCGGTTCCGGCCCGCGGACGTGCAATTCAACGCTGGGCAAGGATGCGGATGCCATGGCAATTACGTGAAACGAATGATGAAAGGTCGTGTGTGAGCCGTTGGCTGTAATGCCTCGGGCACCGCTCGGTGCCCGACCGCTTACGCGTCACGGCTCACAACTCTGGGGCGTTAGCCCCGGTTTTCCGACGTTTGACCGGAACCGTGGCTAACGCCAAAACGGCTAATGGATAAACCCGCTATGGCTTTAGGTAACTGGGCCCCTTCGTCATGGCAGTTGCCAATTCCATAAATGCCTCGCGTAACAGCCCCAAGTGCTGCGGGCTGGGCCGAATTGTTCTGCGCCGCTCGCGGAGCTTTTCCATTCGAGGTTTCAGCCGTTCTTCGATCTCCTTCTTTTTCTCGGCGGAGATTTTTCCAAGCGCTTCGTTTCGTTCCGACAATCGCTCGGCACGGCCCGTAAGCGACCGAATTCTGGTGACCGCAGCCTTGGCACTGTTCTCGTCCTTGACTGTTGCCATGATGTCCATGAGGTCTTCCCCGAGTGTGACAACATCGTCCGCCAAGGCGTCGTGGCTGTCGGTCATCAAGTAGATAACCAAGAACACCATGCCGACAACCACAACCGTCCCCAGCACGCCGCCGACAATGATCCACACCAGTTTGTTGTTGCCGGCCTTCTTTTTCTTGCCCTTGCCTCTCCCCGTGCCGCGTTTCTTGGCGGACGACCCACCACCGCGACCGCTGGAACTTGAGGACCGTCGCCGACGCGGGGCTTCATAATCATCCTCGGCCCCAGAATCATCGTCGTCATAACCGCCGTCGTCGTAGGCATCCGCATCATCGTCGTCGTAGTCGTCCTCGTATTCCTTCACGGCTCGCGTTTTTTTCTTCCGCTTCGGTGCGGCGGTCGCAGCCGCTCCAGCTGCCGGGACAGTGATCACTGCATCGCAATCCTTGCAACGCGTTTTCTTTCCAGCCGCAGCATCGCCGACTTTGTAGGACTTGCCGCAATCGCAGTTGAAGGAAATCGACATCTGAAGCCTTTGCCGGAACCGGTCAATGAACGAACGTTGGAGCATTCGAACGCGTGGAAAGCACGCCGCGCCAAGCTAACACGTCCCACCGAGCGCCGACAATCAAAGAGCGTTTCCAAGTGCCTGGAACGCACTTCTTCGACAAAATCATTTCGTGACAAAACATATCGATCAAGCCACCATGCCCGAGTCCCTTTCGACCGCCTTGCAGTTGTTTCAACAGGGGCAACTCGGTCAAGCCGAAGCTTTGCTGCACAAATTGCACGCTAACGGTGAAGACCACTTCGAACTGTGGCACACGCTGGGTCTGATCGCCTATCGACGTGGCGATTTGGAAACAGCCCAATCGGCACTTCGTCGAGCCGTCGAACGCAACCCGTCCGACGCGCGACTGCCGAATCACTTGGGACTGGTGTTGCTCGATGCCGGGCGGGTTGACGAGGCCATTCAGTCCTTTCGTCGAGCGATCGCGATCCATCCACGCTACGCGCCGCCACACTTTCATCTCGGTCTGTCCTTCCAAACCCACGGGCAGCTCGAAGAGGCAGTCGAGAGTTATCGAGCCGCGCTGCGACTCAATCCGGATCATGTCGAGTCCTGGAACAATCAAGGTCTGATGTGGCACGCCCTGCGGAACCTCGACGCCGCGGCCGCGTGCTTCGAACAGGCGATCGAACGCCGGCCGGATTATGTGGCCGCGATCAGCAACCTCGGCCTGCTGCGACATGACCAACGGCGATTCGAGGATGCCGTGCGATGCTTCGAACACGGCCGACGAATCGCTCCGAGTGACGCCTGCCTGGCCAACAATCTCGGCCGTTCACTGTTTGTCTTGAACCGCCCGCGCGAAGCGTTGCTTTGTTTTGACTACGCGATCGAAAACCAACCCGACTACGCCGACGCGTGGCAGAACCGTGGCTTGGTGCATGAATCCGAAGGTCGAATTGACGAAGCCGAATCCGCGTTCCAACAGGCTCTGGACTGCGATGTTGGTCGCGCGGATTCCGTTGTCAGTCTCGGAACGCTCGCTCTGCAACGCGGCCAATTCGCTGACGCGATCGAGCGATTTCTGGAAGCGATCCAACGTGATCCCTGTTGCACTGCCGCTTGGTATCACCTGTCGGAAATGAGGCCGGGCGAATTTACCGACGACGACGTCCGGCGGTTGGTCGAGGTGGCTGCCAACCCGCGGCTCACGGAATCCGTGCGTGCGGCGACCGAGTTTGCGTTGGGTAATGTCGAGCAGCATCGCCTGAACTTTGACGACGCCTTCGCCCACTTCGCGGCGGCGAATGCATTCCGCGCCACGAGCTTCGATCCAAGCGAGCACGCGGCATACGTCGATCGCGTGATCGACGTGTTTTCGGCCGAGCTTTTCGACCCGCTTGAGGAACACCGTGGTCGGCACCCCGACGTCGTGTTCATCGTCGGCATGCCTCGTTCGGGCACCACGCTGGTTGAACAGATCGTCGCGCGGCACCCGCGAGTCCATAGCGGCGGCGAATTGTCGCTCGTGTCCCGTTTGGCTCAATCATTGCCCGAATCGGGACTCCCGGATGCCGCGCACCATTGGCCGGCCCAGATCGCCGCTATGGACCGGAGCCGAGTCGAGCAGTTAGCGGCGAAGTTTCTTGAAGCGTTTCCGTCCGACGTGCGAACGACGCACTGCCTAGTGGACAAGACGCCCGGAACTTTTCTTTATC
Source organism: Planctomycetota bacterium (assembly GCA_027622115.1). Lineage (GTDB taxonomy): Bacteria > Planctomycetota > Planctomycetia > Planctomycetales > Planctomycetaceae > JAQBZS01. The sequence continues at coordinate 2,899 of JAQBZS010000959.1, forward strand.
TGGGTCTGATCGCGGTACTGTTTCCAAGGGCACGCATCATTCATTGCCGACGTCACCCACTCGACACGGCATTGTCGTGCTACTTCCGCAACTTCGAACACGTACCGTTCTCGTACGATTTGCAACACATCGCGAGCTATTACCAGCAATACGAGCGGTTGATGGAACATTGGTTGCGTGTATTGCCGTTGCGAATCACGGCGATTGACTACGAGCAAGTCGTCACCAAGCCGGAGCCCACGACGCGCAAGATTCTCGATGCCGCCGGACTCGATTGGGAACCAAGTTGCCTGGAATTCCACAACGGCACGACCCCCGTCCAAACGGCGAGCGCCTGGCAAGTCCGACAGCCGGTCCACGTTCGATCCGTGAATCGCTGGAAGAATTACCGTCATCACATTGAATCGTTAATCCGCGAACTCAAGATCAAGTAGGCTGGGCGTTGCCCCCCTAAATTTGACGGTTCTTCCGTTTCTGGGTGTGAATGCCGAGGTTTGTTGTAGGACGGGCACTCCACTCCTGCCCGTCG
>JAQBZS010000960.1 GCA_027622115.1 Planctomycetota bacterium
CGAGCGTCCGGGGATCCAAACGTTGGGGCTGGGCATCAGCATGCCGGGACTGATCGACTATCGTCGGCAACGGGGCATCCTTTCGCCCAACGTGCCGATCACAAATGGGAAGTCGCCCGCTCGCGATTTGGCTCGGGAGTTGGGATTTCCGAGCGTCATGTTGCAGGAAACTCATTCGTTGTGCGTGGCGGAACGGCACTACGGCGAATCCGAGGGCCTTGATGATTTCGCGATGCTGGACGTAGGGACTGGGTTGGGATTGGCAGTGATGATGGGTGGCCGTGTTTTGACCGGACACAGCGGGCTCGCCGGAGAGATCGGCCACATTCCGCGTGAACACAACGGGCGGCTTTGCGGATGCGGGCGGCGGGGCTGCCTGGAAACCGTGGCCAGCGAGTCTGCTCTGTCATGGCTGGTTTCGAAGCGCATCGGTCGCGAGGTCGGCATCGACGAAGTCGCGGAACTGGTGCAGCAGGGTGAACTGTCCGTGCGTCAAGAATTGCAGCAACTGCTGCCGCATTTGGGATTCGCGTTGTCAATCGTGATCGGCTTGTTCAATCCGTCGGTGCTGTTTGTGTCGGGCCGTTTGCTGGAACTCGACGACGGACTGTTTGACGAATTGTTGGCCGAGACCCGCCGTCGAACGTTGGAACCGTCATTCGTGGATTGTCGAATCGTGCAGGCTCGTGTGAGCAAGCGGCAGGGGGCGATCGCCGGGATTATTGAATTCTTGACGGATTCACTGGTGCCGGGAATGGACGCGTTGTTTGGATAAGAAACCAAGCGAGTAACACACAATGAATCTGAATCATCACAATCTCGCCGCTCTGTTGCTTTGCTGCGGAGCCGTTGCGGTACAGGCAGAGGACAAACCGGTCGATCCCGCAACGAACGCGAAGTTTTATCGCGAGCAAGTCGCGCCGATCCTGACCAAGAGTTGCTTCGGGTGTCACGGCCCGAAGTCGGAAGTCAAAGGCGGGCTGTTTCTCGGCAGCCGCCAAGACATTCTCAAGGGCGGCGAATCCGGCCCAGCGGGCAATCTCAAGAAATCCGACGCGAGCCTCTTCGTCGATGCCATCAACCATCGCACGCTGGAGATGCCGCCGAAGAAAAAGTTGCCGGCGGAGCAGATCGCGGTTCTGACTCGTTGGGTCGAACTTGGCGTTCCCATTCCGCCGGATGCCGAAACCAAACGGCCGGAAGTTCACGAGAAGAAAAAGGTGCCCGAAGTCAACGAGGAGACGAAGAACTTTTGGGCGTTTCGTCCCGTCGCCAATCCCGCCGCGCCTCAAGTCAAGAATGCGGCTTGGGTCACTAACGGCATCGACAATTTCATTTTGGCGAAACTCGAAGCTGCCGGGTTGAATCCCGTCAAAGCCGCCGACAAAGCGAAACTAATCCGTCGAGCCTATTACGACTTGACCGGGCTGCCGCCTTCGATCGCGGACGTGGAAGCATTCGTCAAAGATGATTCGGACCAGGCTTTTGAGAAGGTCATCGACCGGCTGCTGAACTCGCCGCAGTACGGCGAACGCTGGGGTCGGCATTGGCTCGATCTGGTGCGATACGCGGAAAGCAACAGCTACGAACGCGACGACACCAAGCCGCACATCTGGCGATATCGCGACTACGTCATCAAGAGCCTCAACGAAGACAAGCCGTACACGCAATTTATCAAGGAACAGTTGGCCGGAGACGAGTTCGAACCGAAAACACCGGATTCAATCGTGGCGACCGGCTATTACCGCCTGGGAATCTGGGACGACGAACCCGTCAGCCAAAAGCAGGCGCTGTACGACGATCTGGATGACATCCTGCTGACGACGTCGCAGGTGTTTCTCGGACTGACGATGAATTGTGCTCGCTGTCACGACCATAAGATCGACCCGATTCCGCAACGCGACTACTACCGCTTCCTGGCGTTCTTCAGTGGGTTTCGACGTTACGGCGTTCGCAGTCATCAGACGGTTGAAGCCGCGTCGATCGGGCCGATTGCGGTCGACGGTGATGTTGTCAAGCAGGCCGAACTTCGCAAGCAGCTTGATCGCGAGTTGAACGACATCAATCGCAAGATCAACAACATCAACGGACGCATCCAGGCGCTGCTGAGTCCCGCCGAGAAAGAGGATTTCCGCGCCGTCGCCGTGCGAGTTGACTTGGCTCGCAAATACATCGGTAAGGGGCTCTCGAAACAGCTTGTGGCCGATTACGAAAACGCCGTCGCTCGTAAGAAAGTGATCGAGGAAACGCGACCGGCGGAAGTTGCCAATGCGTTGATCATTAAGGAAATCGGACCGCAAGCACGCGATACTTTCGTGTTGATCCGAGGCAACGCGAATGTGGAAGGCGAAAAAGTTTCACCCGGCTTTCCGTCCGTGCTGTCACCGCCGGAACCAATCATCAAGACGCCGAAGTCGGGCGAATCGAGCGGGCGACGCATGGCACTCGCCAATTGGATTAGCGATGCGAGCAACCCGCTCACCGCGCGTGTGATGGTGAACCGACTGTGGCAATATCACTTCGGTCGAGGCATCGTGCGGTCGAGCAATAACTTTGGGTCCATTGGCGACCGGCCGACGCATCCGCAATTGTTGGATTGGTTGGCCACGCAATTCATGCAGCGCGGCTGGAAGCTCAAGACGATGCACAAGCTGATCATGCTGTCGAGCACCTATCGTCTGAGTTCCGTGGCTGAACCAACGCAGTTGGCCAAGGATCCGGCGAACAATCTGCTGTGGCGATTCGACATGCGACGTCTGTCGTCGGAGGAGTTGCGAGATTCCATTCTGGCCGCGAACGGCAGCCTCAACCTGAAGCTTGGCGGTCCAAGTTTCTATCCCGTGATTCCGCCGGAAGTGTTGGCCGGTCAGTCTCGACCGGGAAACGGTTGGGGCAATTCGTCCGTTGAAGAACGCGCGCGGCGAGCGGTTTACATCTTCATCAAGCGTTCGTTGCTGGAGCCGATGTCGGCGGATTTCGATTTTGCGGACGTGGATTCCACGTGCCCGGTGCGGTTCGTGACCACGCAACCCACGCAGGCGCTCGGTTTGTTGAACAGCGAATTCGTCAATCGGCAAGCGGGTGTCTTTGCCGAGTACCTAAAGAAGTCCGCCGGCGACGATCCCGCCAAGCAGGTGGAACTCGCACTGTTGAACATCACGCAGCGTCGGCCATCACAAGCCGACATCGATCGAGGCGTCGCGCTGATTGACTCGCTGAAGAAGGACGGCGTTCCGTCGGAGATTGCCGTGAAGTATTTCTGTCTGGTTTCCTACAACCTGAATGAGTTCCTGTATCTCGATTAGGACTGGCATGTCGGGGTCTGGTTTACGTATTTCAGATTTGGCGGCGCTGGGGGGTGGGGTCGGGTGGTTCAAAGTTCAATGCTCGCGGCTTGACGTCTTCATTGCTCTAACGCT
>JAQBZS010000961.1 GCA_027622115.1 Planctomycetota bacterium
CAACGAAAAGAAGCCTGGTAACGAATTACGTCCACGTTCCCGGCACGCTGCAAATACGCTGTCTCGAAGCTGATTCAGTTCTGGGCGCGATTCGTGCTTTTCCACTCCCTTCGCTCGTCGAGCCGCATCCAAACAACTCAAAAGCATTTCGGCGTCAAGTGTTCGACTCGGTCGTTCCCATGCACGTTTTCGTCGATGTTCTTGCTCAAAGCGTTCTGAATCAAGCCGATCGGCGTCGACCAAAATTGCGAACAGCATTCGCACGAAAACATCAAACCGCCTCTTGTCGCAATCGTCATCCTGATCAAACGGAATACGGGCCATAGAATCGCTGCCATCGTCGTTCCTCGGTCGCAATCGCGCCAGAACTTCTGCAACCTCACCGTCACAGCTCGCAGTATCGAGCAAGGCAGGAAACCGATTCGTTGCTTGATATTTCGGACCACGGATTTGGTCCATCAACGAGCCTTCGTCATGCAAGCCTGCGTGGTGCCCACCAATTGCGAAGGCAATCGCGACGGCGTCCCAAACCATTCCACCGGCGGCCGCACCATAAATTGCATGATGCGTTTCGGTCGAACCGCGTCCACGATTTCCAACGTTGAGATACTCCTGGAATTCGAACCGGTACTTACCCAAATCGTGGAGCAACCCAGCAACTTCCGCGGCCGCGATGAACGCTGAGTCGGCGCCTCGCACCAACTCCGCAAATGCTTTGGCACGTCGCGAAACAGTCGTCAGATGATCTCGCAATACCTGCGGTGTAGTTCGGTCGTCTGTCCAACGAGCGTAGAATGTCGAGTTGGTTTCTGAATTCCTAATCATCGCTCAATGCCGCTGAGGTGATCCCGACGTAAACCAGCCCCGTGGACCAACACTCTCAACATCGGTCGGACGAACCTCTGCCGACTTCAACCAACATACCGATTCAAAGATGCCTTTGGCCGCAGAGTAGGTGGGGGCGAGGTAGCTGACTGGGGCGTCGCCGGTATCGGGGCGAGTCCACATCGCGGACGGGCCGGAGATTTCGACGTTAATGCGGTATTTCTGCACGATACGTGCCTCCCGGTTGAGAGGATAGAGGGTTCGCCGCAAACAAGTGAACGGGGCAGTTCGGTCACTGCCACTTCCCACCATTGTGATAGCCGACACGTCCCATCGCTGCAAGGAACCCAGCCTGATCGCTCGGCGTCCGCTGCGATTGAACGTCGCGAGCCTCGTAGTCACGGTCCGGCTGTGAGCAGTCGACCATCTCACTTGACCGATACCGACAATAAGACATCGTTAAGTTTGAATCCCACAGCGAACAGCGATAATTCACCTTCGGTTGTGAAAAAGGAGTGCCGGAGAATCCTCCGTCAGAAGGTACCGCCAAGACGACAGTCCCGGTGGAAACAGCACGGACGTCAGCAATCGTCAGCGGGCTCGTCCGAGCGTCAATAGGAGCACGTACTCATGCGACAACACGAGACCCAACCAACAGGCGCCGGAGCACCGTTATCCACGACGAGCTTGCCGGCGCTGGTTAGGATTCGAAGCCAGCTCGTTAATCTTCGCGGCTGGTGTCGGCACTTCGGCACGACGGGGATCTTGCTGGTATTGGTTCTTGGCGGTGCGGGGACTAGTTGGAGTGACGAACCGATTCCGAATATCCCCGATCCTGTAACGCTTCGCCCCAGCTACGAGCGTGGGGATATCCTGCAGTACAACATGCGGCTTGCAGGACAGACGGCTTGGACGCCGAAAGTTGACGAGGTCGATTGGGGACGACTCGACACCAAATTCAACTGCCGTGTTTGCGCGAAGATCAAGCGGCCGAGTGGCGCCTGGACGTTTGATTTGCACGGCGAGCGGCTGCGCGGCACGGGCGAGACATCAAAGGGCAAGATCGACGTGACGTTTACGGAGACCGGTGCGAAGATCAAACCTCGCTGCGCGCGGGCGCTGAGGTCGAAGTCGAGTCCTTTCGAGCGACCGATGACGCTGACCGTCGGTCCGCGCGGTGAAATTCGGTTCGGTATGGGCTTGGCGCCACTGGCCGTGTACCTGCTGCCGCAAGTGGACGCACGGTTCTGGACGATGCTGACGAAGGCGCCGGAGGAATCCTTGGAACTCGGCGACCATTGGCAGCACGAGTTGCAGATGCCAGTGCCGGGCGCACGCGGCGAACCACTGCGAGTCGATGCGCTCTGGAGGGTCTTGGGGTTCGAGCGCTATAAGGCGCGAATGGTGATTGCCATCGGTCTCGTGGCCGACATTGAAATCGACGTGAGTAGGAGCAACACCTACTGGGTAGGAACAACACCTACTGAGCAGGAACAGCGCTGCGACTGCCTGCGAGCCCTCTTGAATTCGCCTAGCAATTCGGTTTTGCTGGCGGCGTCTAGCTCTTGTAGATCTTGTGCCGAGGTCGATCGGATAGGATCTGCTCCTTGCCCCAAGTGGTGACGTCTCGAAAAGCTTCGCTTTTGATGAAATCCTGAAAAGCTTGCTCGTCGGACCACTCGCTGGTGATCAGATAGGAAGCACTGTCATCAACGTCTTTCCAGAGCGTCGAATTGCTATGGCCCGGGGCCGCCTCCAGGGCGCTAATCACGGCCGCAAATTTTTCTTCAAAATCCTGCTGCTTGCCTTCGATCACATGGTAATTCATGCCAACGGTTATCATTCGATGGGTCTCCAATTCGGTTCTGATCTGGATAAAGTTGTTTCAGGGTGTGGTTCGCGGATGACAAGAGGGTTCTTTGCTGCATTCAGCGAGGCGTTTCTCGGCGATTCATCAAGCGAGGACGCCTTTTACGACCTGGCCGTGGACGTCGGTCAAGCGGTAATCACGGCCTTGGAAGCGAAACGTGAGGCGTTCGTGGTCGAAGCCCAGCAAATGCATAATGGTCGCTTGCAGATCGTGGATGTGGACTTTGTCGCGAGCGACGCTGAAGCCCAATTCGTCCGATGCGCCGTAGGCGAAGCCTCCTTTTACGCCGCCGCCGGCCAGAACCATCGAATAGCAGTCAGGGAAATGGTCGCGACCCAGGACGTTGCCTCCCGCTGTGCGGCCTTCGCGGAACGGTGTGCGGCCAAACTCGCCGCCCAGCACGATCAGCGTGTCCTCAAGCAATCCTCGCTGTCGCAGATCGTTGATCAACGCGGCGACCGGTTTGTCCATCGTGCCGCACTTCTTTGTCAAACCGTCGCGAATATCTTCATTCGGATTGGTGCCGTGGAAATCCCATCCCCAATCGAACAGTTGCACGTAGCGCACATCCTGCTCGACCAGGCGTCGAGCCAACAGGCAGTTGTTGGCAAAGCTCGACGCACCCGGCTGTGCGCCGTAGCTCTCCAGCGTCTCTTTCGTCTCGCGTGTGATGTCCATCACCTCGGGTACGGACATCTGCATTCGGAGCGCCAGTTCGTATTGA
>JAQBZS010000962.1 GCA_027622115.1 Planctomycetota bacterium
TGTTGAAAATTTGGGATTGACCCGGTGATCTGCGGCTTTTCGCTTGCGCAGGTTTTGTTCAGAGGAGGGCTGGGCTCGCATCCGCCTCTTCCATCCACCAACCGATGAGTGGGCGGAACGCTCCGAACGGGACGGACCACAATCGACGACGATCCGAGCGACCGAGTTGAGGCGAAATTCATCAATCGACCGCATCACGATCGATGTTGATCGATCCAACGAATTCCCGCAGCCGCGTTATTTGCGTTTGCGATTTCCGTTGCTCTCCGCCACGAGCGAACGGATATCGTCGGAAGTCAAAGAATCCAACCAATCCGGCATCAGCCAGACGACATTCGAATGGAACTTGCCCTGATCGTCACGAAGGCGAAACGAGATTGTGTGATCGCGTGGTGCACGATGACCGCCGTAAGCGCTATGGCCGCCAAAAACGGCTTCGCAATCGGGAAACGCTTCGGCGATCGCGCGGCGGACGTGAGCCATTTCGTCCTTCGAAGATTTGCGGTTCTTGTTGCTCATGGCAAGTGTAAATCCAGAGACGCTCACAGGGCCGATCGGATCGAGCATCGTCGATTGTTGATCGAATCCCACGAATTTCGTGAAGCGCAACGCACTGGCAAAGCCAGCGGCACACATGCATTCGCCCGTGCCACCCAGCCGTGATCATTCGTCGGACAGCCGTTCGAATTCCGCCAACAGCGGTCGGTAGGCGTGATATCCGGCGGCTCGTTGCGGCTGGGATCGAGAAACCGTTCAAACAGCAGGTCGTACTTGAGCGGACAGCGTCGGACATGTCGAGCAAGAACGCCACGATGGCTCCGCACGCAGAACCTCGCGCCATGCACGGAATGCCTTCCTCTTTCGCAAACCGCACGAAGTCCCACCTGTTGGAAGCGGACGACCCACGGATTCTGGCGTGGGCGGCTGATAATAATTGTGTGTTGCTCACGCACGACCGCGCCACAATGCCCGCATTCGCCTACGATCGGGTGAGCGCCCGCCAGCCAATGCCGGGCGTGTCGTCGATGATCGCGCAGCCATCAGCCAGACGATCGACGACATCCTACTATTCGCACTTTACAGCGACGAAGGCGAGTGGGAAGAACAGGTGCTCTTCCTATGAAGTAACTCGATGCTAACCATCAACGCAGACAGTCTGCATTGAATTGAATAGGTGCAGAATGCGGGCGATTCAGTACAGCCCGTGCTTGGACATTGAATGTGTGTTCTGTACGCTTCTGCAGGCGTGCTCACAATTGTTTGCATAGTTTGTTGTATCCCTGGTGAATCTGCACCAGTCGGACCTGAAGCTGCTCGTGCTGGACGACCTGCTGGTGAGTCTGGACATGAGCAACCGCATGGCAGTGGTCGACATTCTGCTGTCGGACCAGTTCGCCGGCTACCAGCAGATCATCCTGACACACGACCTCGGCCTGTTCCGCGAATTCGAACGCCGACTCGGATCGCGGCGAGCCGACTGGCACTGCATCCGCCTCCGCGGCACCGCTCGCGAGACCATCACTGCCATCAACGAAAAGACCGACCTCCAGAAAGCCGAAGACTACCTTGCCGGCTACCAACTAGACGAAGCCGCCCAGTCCCTCCGCAAGGCCGCGGAGAAGCTGGCGAAACGTTACCGCGAACTGCTCGATGGCACGTCGCTCCCACCGGGCGAGTTCTTTTCACTCACGCAAAACCTGCGAGCCGCACGCACGCGCCTTGTCGAAGAGCTTCCCGTTGGCTTCTACCAGAAGTTCCTGAAGACCGCACCGGCCACAAATCGCGAACTGGTCATTCCCGCTGACGACAGCGACCTCGATGCCGTCGCCGAGCTGGATGGGGAAACACGAGGCCGGCTCAAGTCACAGCGCCGGATGCTTCGCAAGCTCATCAGTAAAGACCACGCGGACACAATTCGCCGCATCAGACTGCTCGACCACCTGCTGGCATGCACTGGCCGAGTCCTCAACCCCGCCGCCCACGCTGGCGACCCGCCAATCTACGAAGCGGAGGTCCCAAACGCCCTTGACTTGATTCAGCTACTCGCGTCCGAGACTGCGACAACCTGACGATTCAATCCTTTGCAGGTCATCGACCGCAAATCACGGATGGTCCATTTAGATGTGGCCGGTGCCGTCCGGGACATCTTCGTGGCGATCTTCCCGGAACTCGGTGACATCCAGGGGGAGCGCGTCAGAAAGGCCATCAAGGACAGTTTCCTGGAACTTGGTTGGGATGATCCGTCCGCCGATCTGGGCCAACTGGCCGAACCGGAGTTTTCCCGATTCGTCGAAATTCTGCGTTCGGATCCCAAGCCGAATGCTGGGCTGAAAACGCTTCTGGCGAGGCTGGAAGAACTCGACGACTACGGGTTCTTCCGCAGCGTGGACCAGCAGGCCAGCCTCTGGGACAGCGAGCAGCCGGTCGTCGTCCGGATCCACTCAACGCAGAACGACCATCTACAGAAAGCGTTTGCGTCGCTGGTATTCTATGGCCTCTACAAAGACATGTTCCGCCGCGGAATTCAGGACCGGATCACACATGCACTGATTTTTGACGAGGCACATCGAGCCGCACGTCTCCAGTTGATCCCGACGATGGCAAAGGAATGCCGCAAGTGTGGCATCTCACTTGTCCTGGCTTCGCAGGAAGCACGGGATTTCAACATCTCCCTGTTTTCGGCGATTGCCAATTACCTTGTGCTGCGACTGACCGAGGCAGACGCGAAAGCAATGACAAAGAACGTGGCGACATCAGATCAAGAGCGCGTGCTCATTGATCGTATCAAGCAGATGGATCGGTTCCGTGCATTCTACTGCTGCGAGGGGCAGCGAAAACCTTCGGCGGTGGCTCTCGCTGCCGTACCGTTTCTGGTCGGAGCAACAGCGTGTTCGCGCCGCGACGGCCGGCGTTGGGATTGCGGAGAATGGGTTCTGGGAGCCATCGCGTTCTCCGCCTACTTCGCGGTGGCGGTTGGAGTGATCGAGGCAAAGTTCGGCATCACGATGTTGCCGCACTGACGCTTGCGTGCGGAATCAGGACAACTCCCTGTTCTGCGAATTCGCGTCACTTCGATTTGGCGGCGCGTGGGATGAACAGCATTTGCTTTGGCTGCAACACGGACGATCGACTCAATCCGTTGGCGTCGAGCAGGCCGTCCACGTTCAAGCCGTATTGCCGAGCGATCGAAATGGCGGTCTCGCCCGGTTTCACTTCGTGGTACGTGGACGTGAGTTGCGGCCCGGGTCCGAGCAGCGATTCGGCAGGCACATTTTCCAGTTGATTGAAGTCTTGAGGCACCGTGTTTGCCGAGGGAACCGGTTGCGGCCGTGGTCGGATGCGTGCCCGTTGATTGTTCGCGGGGTCAATCAACTGTCGACCGCAGCCAATTGCGGTCGCGATCATCACGAGCAGAAAT
>JAQBZS010000963.1 GCA_027622115.1 Planctomycetota bacterium
GAGAAGTGGCTCGTTCGTTTGATCCTGGGGATTCATTTTGGGTCCTTGTGGAAGAATGTGTAGTTGCTCCGCTCTTCGAATCACGGCGTATTGGGCAGCAATGCCAGTCGCCGACCGTTACCTGACCCCCCCCTGAAATCCAGGCGCATTGTCACTGCGGGAGCAGCAGAGAAGAGAACGCTCAATCGCATCTACTGGGCGTGCGAAGGCGGGGTCATAAGAGCTAAACCACTCTCAGATGTGATTGCCACATTTGTCGGTGGAATTGAGCGTCACCGAAACGTCCCAATGGCCTTTGGCGTAGAAATCAAAGCTAAGCATCCCAGCATGTTTTATGCCGCATTTGGTACTATAATTAAGGGCGTTTGATCCTCGCTGAAGTGGATGTGGCGAGTAGGTTAGGTTGATGGGATCCTCCCCGATGATGCAACAGATGCTGTTAGGTAGCGGTCGAGTTCCGCTCGCTTGCCCCATCTTTCATTGAAGTTGTCGAAGTGTGCCTGGTCGGTGCCGGTCTCGAAGGCCACCGGATAAAGCCAGTCCGGTGAATGCACCGCAAACCCTTCGACTTCTCCACTGAAGAGTCGAGTCTTGCCTTCCACGGGTAAGTCCAACTTCAGTCGTCGACAAGCCGCCCGAGCGGCCGCGACGTCGCGTACTTCGGTGATGATTTCGACGATGTGACTGAATTGCTTCTCCTCCGATCGATGGGCTGAAAACGAAAAGAGCCCGAACACCGACCGGCTGGTCAGCATTCGGGCTCTCCGACGCGATTTGCGCGTTCCGTGACGGCTAACGCCGCCGTCTCATGTCTTATGCCTCAATTCGACGCAGAATTAAGCTCACATTCAATTCGCGGTCTACAGCGTTCCGGGAAGGCGAGATTCTTAAAGCATGTTGTGGCCTCCATCGGTCAAATAGACCTGATCGTCCATGTTGACCGATTGGGAGAGTGGGTGTTCGAGACCCTTTGCTCGGCTCCCTGGTCGAAGCCGCCTTCCCGAATCCCCACGCAAGGAACGCAGGCGTATTCGGCAAACGTCGCTGTTCGGCCTGCCGGGGCCGGACCACGTGGCGGAAGTGATGGCCTGTCACCTGCATCGACTGGGTGCGGTGCAGGCGAGCAGGTGGTGTTCCTGGCCGACGGGGCTACCTGGATTTGGGGCCACATCGAATGGATCACGCAGGCGGTCGGAATCGACAAGCACAGCGTCACGGAAGTTCTCGATTTCTACCACGCGGCCCCGACAGACAATTCGGTCCCGAATTGAGCAGCATGCGCGCTTCGTACCCCGTAACCTCAGGCGGCATCAGTGCTTGCGATAGTTCACTGCAAGGGCGGTTTCCGGCGTGGTTGTGTCCACAACAACGCCGAGAACAAACATCAACCGACATTGGCATTTGCAGTTCATCTGTTGACCTGCGTCTCGATGGCATCCAGGACCAATACAATACTGGTCCAATGCGGCATCATTTCGCTCATGCGCGATAAGGATATCTCTAAACTGCTTATTTCCAGTCGCAACAGATTCAATGGGACTTTCGCCGGGATCGACACGACGTTGAAGTTTCCAGCGAAAGCACGGGTGATTTGGGCGAACGGCGATCTTTGAGTTTTTCCCATCCATGCCGTCGCATCTATTGAATTCGTGTCGCTCGAAGACTGGCGTTTTGGATTTCGTGATCACAACGAACCGAGTGCAGACTTGGTTGTGCGGGAGAATTCTTCGTACCGTTTCGACTTTTCGCAAGAGTTGTTCAGAAGCGTAAAACACGTGGTGCTCCGACCAACGAATGCGAGGCGTCTTGAATTTGGTGAGAGTCACGGTGCCCAAGAAGTTGTGCCGATGACTCCATCAGGTTTTGCGGCAAGTTCTTGGATGGTGCATAGGTTTTCGCTTTTGGCGAATCGCGTTGCAGTCTTTGTCGATCGGCAATTCGCAACGCCACGCCCGCACTGGCAGAGCGGGCCGCCCGCGACGCTCGTGCAGCGTTCGCCGACGTACTCGACCAGAGCCAGCCGTTGCTGCGTGCGGAACGACCAGAGTTTCTCCGCGGGCAGTTCACAAATCCGCTGTGAAACCTGATCGAGACCGTTCTGCCAGAGATTCCCGCCGGAAGCGTCGCCCCACAGTTTCGCTGCGCGGGGGGAGGCCCATGTCGGGACATGCACTCCGTTCGTAATCGCCCGGACGGGGACTTCGTGCCGCGGCCAGCGGGGGAACAGTCCACCAAACAGCTCGCGACTGACGCGCCCGTGCAACTGGCTGACGGCGTTGACGTGTCAGCAACCGTGCATCGCCAGCCACGCCATGTTGAACAACGACTCCGACTGATCGTCCGCGTTGCGTCGGCCGAGTCGCAGCAGACGTTCCATCGGCAGGCCGACTTCATCCACAAACGGCTGTGCGAAGTGCACGAGCTACTATCAGGCGGGAACTTCGCAGGTCGCAGCCGCGCAGGTCGGCCTCCGTCAGATCGGCCTCGCTGAAATCGGCGAGCCGAAACACAGAATCGATCAGCCGTGATTCCGCGAGGTCCGCGTCACGCAGACTGGCACCTGTGAAGTTGCAGACGCAGGCTTCCGTGATGTTGGTCTTGTCCAGCCGCGCATCCTGAAAACCGACGTTGATCATCTGAGCATCGACGAGGCTGCAGCGTGAGAAGTCGGCACCGCTTGCAACGACATCGTACAGTCGGGCGTCGTGCAGCCGACCGTTCGTCAGCGTGGCGCCGGACAGGTTCGTGCAGATCAGATCGGCTCCGGTGAGGTCGGCTTCGGTCAGGTCTGCCTGAGACAGATCGGCGTTGATCAGATCGGCCTTCTCAAGACGGGCGTGATGCAGTTTCGCACCAGCCATGCGACACCAGCCGAGATCGGCCCGGGTCAGGTCGGCATTCGACAGATCAGCTTCGGTGAGATCGGCACTCGTGAGCACGGCATCCACGAGACTGGCTCCGCTCAGATTGGCACCGTCCAGACTGGCGGCCACGAGGTGAGCAGACGTCAGGCTTGCTCCCGACAGATTAGCGCCCGTCAGCCGACAGTGAGACAGATCGGCTTTGCTCAGCGGGCACCGCTCAGATCAATGCCTGACAGGTCCGCCCCGGACAGGTCGAGGTGTCCGTACGAGTTCTCGTCCTGCCACGCCTCCAAAGCTTGCGTGCCCTGACGAACAATTTCCAGATGCTGTGGATCAGCCATTGTGTCCCTTCATTCCCCGCTGATTGAATAGTTCGCCCACACGATTCAGCAATTGGTGTGCGGGTGTGGTTTCTGACATGCGTGCCGCTTCACAAGTCAGTCGTCGGCAGAAGGCCTCGCATCAGACGGCCATCGACCGAGCATCGCATGGACCACGTTGTCCATTCCAATCGGGCTGTCGCTTCAGCTCAATCCCGCGCTTCAAAGCTGCC
>JAQBZS010000964.1 GCA_027622115.1 Planctomycetota bacterium
GTCTTTCGACCGTCCGACGGCAGCCAATCCCCGTCGCTACGATTGCCGGCACGTTCGGCCGTCGCGGGGGTCAACGCTTCCGAGTTGATCATCAATCGGGCCGACGGCTCGTTGGAATTGTGGGACGGGACATCAAACACATTTCTGAAATCCGCCAGCCTCAAGGTCGGAGGGCACATGGTTCGCGCCGGCAATTCCAAGTTGCAAGTGGCGTGCGTGCGGTTCAAGTCCGTCGTGTTCTGGGATCCGAGCAGCGACGAAGAGCTGCCGGATGCGCCGGCGAATGCTCACAACGCACCCATTTCAAAGCTTGTCGCCAACGCGGCGTCGTCGCATGCCTTATCAATGGGCACCGACGGCGAGATTCTGTTGTGGGATTTGCAATCGCGAGTGAAGTCCGCCGAATTTCCGATCAAATTGGCTGGCATGCGTCATTTGGCACTCAGCCACGCTGCCGAGCATTTGGCAGCCTCGGACCCATCCGGCATGGTCGTGGTGCATGACATTTCATCCGGCAAACTGTTGTTCCGCTGGAAACTGCCCCAGCCCGCAAGGTCGCTTGGCTTTGCGAAAGATGGGACGGTCTTCGCCACCGACAGTGCGGGAACGGTCATCGCACTCAAGCCTGGTAACCCCACCATGTCTGAGTACCTAAGGCTGGCGAGTCAGTCCGCGATCGTGTGTCAGGCGTCCGGGCCGAATGCCGAATTCACCGCGTTGGGTTTGAGTGGCGGAGTGGTGGCGATTTTGAATCACCCACGTCGAACGACGAAGGTCGTCGAGATCCCGGATTGCGAAACGATCAGCACAATCGCCTTCAGTCGCAGTGGCCGTGGAATTGCCGTGACGAGTCGTGACAACCCTCAAGTCTGGGTGATCGACGTGGACTCGGCCCGATTGGAAACGACCGTTCGATCGAACGGTGAATAAGTCTCCAACAAGTTGAGGAATTCGAAGACGGCCGGAGTTGGCGCGAGGTATGTCCGGATTTCACGTTCGTTTGTTTAGTTTTCACTGTCTACCGAATGCGTCCGCGTTTTGACATATTGAAACGATGCTTTGCTACATCGCTGTTCTCCACTGCACGGGTTGCGTTTGTGTTCGCGGTCGCATTCGAAGCGGGCTAAAATCGCGATCAGTGTGAAAGACCGTTTCCAACAGTGAGAGATGACCAATGGGCCTTGTGTATGAAGAGATCGAGATCATCAACGGCGGTGACATTGTTCGCGCAGAGAACGGTGACATCGGTGAGGACCAAGTCCGCCGCATGAGTGTCACCGTGCTCGTGGACACCGGCTGCGGCATGTTGGCCATCAACGATACGATCCGGAAACAACTGGGTCTGCGAACTCGCGAGACGCGCAACATGCAGATGGCGGACGACACCACTGTGTCTTTGGATGTGGTTGGCCCGGTGGAACTCCGCTTTGAGAATCGCCGGTCCAGTCTCGATGCCGTGGTGCTGCCGGGTGACACCGAGCCACTCCTCGGAGCCATCCCCATGCAGGACATGGACGTGCTGGTCGACCCGCAACGGCACCGGTTGATCGTCAATCCGAACCACCCCATCGTGGCGGGCGGCTTGCTCAAGGAGGCGGCAAGGCCGCGATCGAAAGCGGCGTCAAGCCAAGGCACTCAAAAATACCAAAGTGACGTGCGCTTCGCCGCTCGCGCTGCGGACTAATCGGTCCCCAACGGCGACTTAATCACGCCGGGCTTCGCACTCAATTCGGGGCGTTTCGTCGAAACCGTCATCGTCGACTGTTGTTGTTGCACAAGCATCACGTCCTGTTCGGACTTGCCGAGTTGGATGGTGAGATCTCCCGTCATGTCGAGCTGCATCGACAACGACTTCAGTCGTCCGGCTTGCGGGTCGAACGTACCGCTGCCGTTGAGTCCTTGGAATGTGAACGTGCCTTTGGTGACTTTGAAGGGGAAACCGGGGAAGTCGCCGGTGGGCAGTTCGTAGGCCGCCGTGCCCGTGACATCCAAGCGGATAAACTCGGTGCCGTTCGTTTCGGCCCCCGTGCCCGCGTGCTTCAACACTCGCGTCATCGCAATCGATCCAAACGGGCCCAATGCCAGCTTCATCTTCTGCTGCCAAGACTCGCCGCGTTCGACCGGACGACCGGGGCCAATGCCGAACGTCTGGATGGCGAGCGTTTTGAACGAGTCTTCGCTGAGGATGGCTCGAAACAAATTTGCGCGGCGGTCGTCGCCTTCCGCGATCTTCTTGACGAAATCACTGTAGCCGTCCAGTCGAATCAACTTGCCGTGCGTGTCGATCGTCAACTGGAATTCGGCACCCTTCATGCGATCGGTCAGCGCGGAGACCTTGCCATCGACGCCGCCATGCGAGACCGATTCAATGGTCATTAGCATTTCCACAAGACCCGCTTCGTTGATTCGCACCACGTTGTAACGAATCAATGAAGTCTGCGTGGTTCGCGACTCTTTCTTTTCGCCAGCCACCGTCACGGTTTGCGTTTGCTTCAACTCTTGCTTGAGGAAGAATTCCTGTTTTTCCGCGAATTGCCAAGCGATGCGATCCTGCGCACGGCTCGTGGAAACCAGACCGCACACAAGGATTGTCGCCGCAACTGCCGGAATTCGCGTCATCAGCAACCCCCCATGTCTCAAGAAAAGGACGTCGATCACAATGCGGCATCCAAAACCGTGTCTTCGACGAAAATCGGCAGGACGGGTTGATACTGCACGGCCAACGCGATGGCGTCGCTGGGTCGGCTGTCGACTTCGATGAGAGCTTCGTCCATCTTGATGCGGATCACGGCGTAGTAGGTATGGTCTTGCAGGTCGGTGATCACGACGTCCTGAGCGATTCCGCCAAGTTCATCGATCGTGCGCCGCAGCAGTTCGTGGGTCATCGGACGCGGGAAGGGATCGTCCAACAGCCGTCGATTGATGCTCGTGGCTTCGAAGACACCGATCAAGATCGGCAGCGTGCGCTCGCCGTCGGCTTCCTTGAGGTAGATCACGTATTGATCGGTCGTCTCGTTGACGATAATTCGAGTCAAATCCATCGGGACTAGCACGGACGGCTCCTGTTCTTGGTCAATCGTGGAATCGTGATCAGCGGCGATTTGATCATCGCATTTTTCACGCAAAGACGCGAAGGCGCAAAGTGAGGCAACTCGCAAGTTCGACAAATTCTTCAAGAGTTGTTTGTATGCTGCTCACACCAAGCCTGACGCAACTCCCTGAATCGGCTCGAAAAGACAACGTCTGCACACGCGACGGCTCAGTCCAAGGAATTCGACCATGCAATCTGCAAGAACACTCGTTCTAGTTGCCTTCGCCAGTGCCGCGCTGTGCGTGGCGGTTGGGCACGCCCAGAAGGCCAAGCCGTCTCGGGCCGCGCAATGGAAAAAGGTTGACGACGCCATCAAGAAGG
>JAQBZS010000965.1 GCA_027622115.1 Planctomycetota bacterium
GGCGACGGATAAGCCGCATGGTTTTTCGCAAACCACATGTTTGCCGGCCTCGGCGGCACGGAGCACCCATTCTTTTCGCAAGCCGGTCGGCAACGGGATGTAAACGGCGTCGATGTCATCAGCCGCGATCAATTCTTCATAACTGCCGATCGCTCGCGGCGGATGCTTCACCGGCCCGCTGAAACTGCACTCGTCGATGAATCGACGTGCTCGACTCGCATCGCGACTGGCGACCGCCGCGACTTCCGAATTCTCCGCGTTGGCGATCGCCTTCCAATTCTTTTGGGCAATGAACGCGGTACTCAGGATGCCCCAGCGACAGATTCTGTCAGTCATTCGCTTCTCCGATCACTCCATGAATTTGGCGGGTTCAGGACCATTCTTAATGTTGCGGTCGGAATTCTCCACCTTGATCGGCACGGACTTGAACAAGGTTCGAGTCGATGCGAATGTGGTCGATCGACAATCCAAGTCGACATCTCACAAATTCAAACCATCCATCGCCCGGAGATTCTGCATGACCGACAGCACCTCGCTTCCCGCCGAGTGGGAGATTCCGCAAGTCTTTCGAGACCGCCTGGGCGATCAAGTCGGTCGACAACGCACGATGGAGGCCCAGGGACATTTGTTGTTGGTGTTGCACGAGCCGCCCGAGGCCGAGCAAGACGAACGCCGCGGCCGGTTCTTTTGGCGAAACCCCGAAGGTGCGTGGGAATCGAAAACACTCGGATCCGGTGTTGCGGCACTCAAGAAGCATCTGGATGAGTTCACGGAACGAATCAACACGTTCGATGAACTGGATGAGCAAGCAACGTCGGCCACCGACTATTTCGCCGTGCTTTCCGGATTGGCACCGTTGCGGCGCACGGCCAGAAACATGCATCTGGCGCTTCAGCAAGCCCGCACCAAATGTCCGCAAGACCGCGACCTGATCAACTTCCGAGACCGCGCGTATCTCCTTGAACGCAACACGGAGTTGCTCTACAGCGACGCGCAATCGTCTTTGGACTACCTGATCGCGCAGCGCGCCGAAGACCAAGCCAAAACCAGCCACCAGATGTCGGTCTCCGCACACCGGCTCAACATGCTGGCGGCCTTCTTCTTTCCGTTGGCGACATTGTCCACACTCTTCGGCACAAACCTCATACACGGTTGGGAAAACGTGCGCACTGTCGAAGAACTGGTCTCTGCGGCCCCACCCTCGGTGCCATTCCTCTTGGTCCTCGCCGTGGGGATGCTGCTGGGAATGATATTGAAGTCGATCGTCGGCAGCATGAAGGAGAAAGAGTGAAGGATGTGAAGTGTTGTTTTTTCGACAAGGAACGCAAACCGCAGAAGTACGCCCCACGAATTCAGGACGACCAAGAATTTGCAGCAATGGATTCGTGGTCGTCCTGAATTCGTGGGGAAATCTGAAACGTTCACGCTCTCGATACGCTGGGGCTTACAGTTTTGGTTGTGGCCATCGATCGGGCCAAGGCAGGTAGGTCTTCATCTGCCATTCGCGTTGTTCACTTCGCAAAACCACTTCAGGCTGTCGATTCTTCTTGCACGGCTTTGCAAGTGGACTTGTTCATCATCCAACCATCTTCACGCCTTCGTTTTCGCCATAGGGCGACCCGAACTACAGTTCGCGATTCCAGCGTTCCTGGACGACGGTCATACACCCCTGTTCAAGACAAGGTTTTCCATGAGCAAATTCGTCGATGCATTCGGTCCGTGGGCCATCGTGACCGGCGCGTCGTCGGGAGTCGGCAGCATCTTTGCGGAACAATTGGCGGAGCGCGGCTTGAATCTCGTGCTGATCGCGCGGCGGGAAGATCGCCTGCGGGAACTCGCCCAAGCCATCGAAGACAAACATGGCGTCGAGACTCGCGTAATCGTCGCGGACCTATCGACCGAGGACTTTTTGAGCACCGTTCGAGATGGAGTCGACAGACTGGAGATCGGCCTGCTGGTGAACAACGCGGGCTTTGCGACTTCGGGAGAACTGACCGCCAACGAACTCCAACGCGAAGTCGACATGCTCGCCGTCAACTGCCGAGCGCCGTTGATGTTGACGCACGAATTCGGCGGGCGGATGCAACAACGCGGTCGCGGAGGCATCATCAACGTGGCGTCGATCGTGGCGTTTTCCGGCGTGCCGGGATGGAGCCACTATGCCGCCACCAAGTCTTATGTGCTGACCTTGAACGAAGGGCTAGCCAAGGACTTCGCGAAGCGCGGCGTTCAGGTGGTCACGGTGTGCCCCGGTGCGATGGACACCGAGTTCTGGAGCGTTGCCGGAGGCAAGCCGATGTTCGCACTCAAACCGGCACGAGTCGTCAAGACCGCCATCGGCAAATTGGGGCGTCGAGCCGTCACCGTTCCAGGATTCATGAATTGGTGCATCACTTGGTCGACGCGATTCATGCCCCGAACCCTGTGCGCGTCAATCTTCGGCGTGGTGATCGGGATGATGCTGAAACCGGGCGCGAAGAAATGATGGTCCGCCAAGAACGCGTGCAAATAGTACTTCCGTAGCCACGCTCGCCAGAGCGTGGGCTGAAACGCGGGTGAAATCACCGTCAGCGGTTTCACGGGATGTCGCGAGCGAACGTTGAAAAAACCACGCTCTGGCAAGCGCGGCTGCGAACGGGCAGTTGTTCTTTGACGCGTTCTAAACCTTCGTCGATGGACTCGGACTGGAACTCGGCGAACCTTTCGGTGCCTTCGCGGACACATCGACGGCAGGTTGCACGGTGCGATGCGGGATATTGTCGCGAACGTCGGTGGCTTGTCCGCACAATTGCAGTGCCCGAATCGCCCACCACGTGACATCGACTTCCCACCAACGATGACCGGCCGGAGCAAGTCTCGGATGTGCGTGGTGATTGTTGTGCCAGCCTTCGCCGTAGGACACCAAGGCCACCCACCACAGATTCCGGGAATCGTCGCGAGTTTCGTAGTTCTTGTAGCCCCACAGATGCGTGGCGGAATTCACGAACCATGTCGAGTGATACGTGAATGTCGTTCGAGCACACACGCCCCAACACACCAGCGACAACATTCCGAACCAACCATCCAGAAACCACCCAGCCGCTCCGACGACGAAAACCGGCGATATCAGCCAGAACACATATGTCCGTTCAAAGAACCGGACGAGCGGACGGTTGATCAAATCCGGGATGTACGTCTGGTAAAGCTGCTGGCAGACGTCCTTCGGTTGATCCGGGAACAACCACAACAAGTGAGACCACCAAGCTCCCTCGCGAGGCGAATGCGGATCACCTTTTTGATCGGACTTTTGGTGATGGACTCGGTGGGTCGCCGTCCAATGGAACGAGGAACCTTCGCCGGAAAGAGCGCCGCACATCAGCACGAAGAATTCGGCGGGCGACTTCAGTTTCATCGACTGATGCGTCAAATACCG
>JAQBZS010000966.1 GCA_027622115.1 Planctomycetota bacterium
CCGAATGCGGCCGTGTGATATCCGGCCGCCTGGAAGTATTCCGCGATCGTCATCTCGTCCAGATTCAGACGTTCGCCGCCGGCCGACGTGCTATACACCCCGCCGCGAGGATGATATCTCCCGGTCAGGAATTCGGCTCGAGTCGGCGAGCACACGGGGCAGACGAAGAATCGGTCAAAGCGAGCGCCATCGCGTGCCAGCCCGTCGATATTGGGTGTTTGCAGATTCGTGTTTCCATTCAGGCTCAAGTCACCCCAGCCCTGGTCATCGGACAGCACCACAATCACATTGGGCTGGCGATCTGCTGCCTCAGTTCGACGATTGAACCCATCGTGGATCACAAGACTCGTGCTGACGATGCTCAGCAGTAATTGCGGCCACATTCTGCGAGACATGTTGAATCCTTAATGAAATTCAGAAGACGAGTCTTAATGGTGATCATGCTCGATCAGTATTGCTGGACAACCGGCTTCGCACGGCGGCTCCCGATACTGATAGTAAGACTTGTTCGGCCACGTTTTTTTGCTGATCGAGGTGAATGGATTGCAGCCGCGTTACGGTAGCTCTGTAATGGGATTGCGAGATGCTGAAGCGGCGGGCTCCCAGGCCCGGCAGGACGCGAGACAATAGAGGATCGCCCGCCAATTCGCCGCACATCGTGACCGGTCGGTCGTGCTGGTCGGCGACTTCGATCACTCGCCGGACCAGTCGCAGCACTGCCGGTTGCAGGGCGTCGTGGTGGGACTCAACCATTTCGTCGTCGCGGTCCGCAGCCAATAGATATTGCGTCAAATCGTTGAGGCCAATGGCGATGGAGTCCACGTATTCGATGATTTCCTCGATTTGCAACGCGGCCGACGGCACTTCAATCATCGTTCCCAATCGGAACGGCAGGTCTTCCTCGCGGCGGCACTTGCAGTCGCGACGCAGGCACTCGATCGCTGCCTGCAAGTTGTCCACGGTATCGACCATCGGCAGCAACACGGTCAACGGACGCTGACGCGCCAATCTCGCGAGTGCGCGAACCTGCGGCGTGCGAATGTCGGCTCGGGCCAACAGAAAACGAATGCCGCGAATCCCCAGTGCCGGATTGCGGCTCAACGGAATGTCGGCGTACGGCGGACACTTCTCGGCACCGAAATCCGCCAGTCGGAAATTGAGTTCTCGATCGCCAACCGCTTTGGCGACGGCTGCGTAGACCTCGAAGCTCTCGTCCTCACTCGGCCACGTGGTGCGGTCCATGTACAGGAACTCGGTGCGATACAGGCCGACTCCATCCGCGCCGATTTCCGCGACGACTTCGGCTTCGCTGGGGTCGCTGATATTGAGCAGCACGGTCATGCGCGTGCCGTCCGCCGTAATCGGTACACCCACGGAATGTTTTGCGTCGTGCTCGCGGTCGGAGTCGGCGAGCGACATGACTTCGGGAGTGGGATCGATCACGACGCGTGCCGTGTCGCCGTCCACGAACAAATCGGTTCCGGATGTAATCTGGTCGAACGCCGCGACCCCGGTGATGAAGGGCAACGCGAAGCCGCGAGCCAAAATCGCGGTGTGCGACTTTTGTCCGCAGGTAGCGGTGACCGCCGCGATGGCCCCTTGATGCACGGCTCGCACAAAATCCGAGGGCGTCAACGATTCCGACACAATCACGCCGCCGTCGATCGCCGCCGCAGTACTCATGCCTCGCAAACAACGAATCAGCCGCTGGCCGATGTCCAGGATGTCCGTGACTTTGTCATGCAACATCGAACTGTTGCTTTCGAGAAACTGACGCTCGATCTCGAAAGTGACTTGCGCGATGGCCGCTTCCGCCGAGAGGGTCTGTTCCTTGATCGCGGCGGTGATGCGTTCCGCCAAGCCAGGGTCGTTCAGCAACAGTGCATGGGCGGCGAAGATGCCGGCGTCGTCGGAATTGCCTTGTGCGACGAATTGCCGTTCAACGCTGCGCAACTGGGCGTCGGCTTGAATACGGGCGGAATGCAACCGCTCCGTCTCTTGTTGAGGCGTCCCCACCGGCGACCATTTGATGGCCGCGTCCAGCAACAAGCGTCCGTTGATGACGAAAGCCGGGCCTCGTGCCGCCCCTGGGCTGATCGGCCTTCCCTGATGAATCATGCAGCGGCTCCGAAGAAAAAGATGCAGAGATTACCGGCATTCCATAGCGATGTCGTCTGGACTACAACTTTTGGGATCGGTGGCATTGTGATGCCGCGAAGTCGATTTCTCGGCGTGTCAAACCTGGAGTCGAACGTCCAAGCGGCAAGTTCGCAAGCATCGCGGACGACTCATCAATCGACGACCAACGGCCGACAAGACGGATGTCGGAGATTGACAGCGCTGCGAGGAGAGTCGCAACTCGATCGAGCGTCGCGGGCGCGGCGGATCGCATTGCGACGCACACATGATTCGAGCAGAAAGTGGGAGTGGAGATTGTCGGCACAATTGACCGAAAAACCTTGTGGAGCCCTATCAACCGGTACGCAAAGCCATGATTCCGTGAATCCTGAATCCGCACCCAAACCGCACGCGCTCCGCTCCGACATCCGCTCCGACATCCGCTCAAGTTTGTCCGAAGGCGCGGCGTTTGGCGGGATGGTCGGCTTTGGCGAAACGTATGTCGTGGCGTTCGTACTGGCGGTCGGCCTCGGTGAAATCACCGCGGGACTCGTGGGCAGCGTGCCGTTGCTCGCCGGCGGCTTGATGCAAATGGTGTCGCCGCGAGGGATTCGACTGTTGGGTTCGCACAAGCGGTGGGTCGTGATCTGCGCAGTGGTTCAAGCGCTAAGCCTGATCCCTTTCGTGGTGTCCGCGGCACTGGGAGTCATGTCGCCTGCTGGTGCGTTGGTCGCCACGTCCTTGTATTGGGCCGCCGGATTGGCCACCGGTCCTGCATGGAACACGTGGATCGGCACGGTGATTCCTCGCTCGCTGCGTTTCAGATTCTTCGCCATCCGCACGCGAGCTTCGCAAGCCGCGGTGTTCCTGGGATTTCTCGTGGGCGGGATGAGCCTGCATTATGCGGCGGCGAATGACCGACTGCTGCTGGCCTTTGCCCTGCTGTTCGCCACGGCGTGCGTCTGTCGCTTGGTGTCGACGGTGTTCTTGGCCCTGCAAAGTGAACCGACTCCCATCCCGCCGAACATGTGCCAGTTGTCGCTGCGGGACATCCTCGCGCGGCTGCGGACCACGGACGGCGGACGCTTGCTGGTGTATCTTGCCGCCGTGCAAGCTGCCGTGCAGATGGCCGGCCCATTCTTTACGCCGTTCATGCTGGAACAGCTCCACATGAATTACGGCGTGTTCACGGCGCTGATCTCGGTTGCGTTTCTGGCCAAGATCTTCGCTCTGCCGCCACTCGGCCGCTTGGCCCATCGGTTGGGAGCCTGGAAGCTGCTGTGGATCGGCGGG
>JAQBZS010000967.1 GCA_027622115.1 Planctomycetota bacterium
TTCGGATGAAATGTCGAATGAACACACACACACAGAATCTGGATTGCAGTGTTGCTCTCGTTGGGAATTCATGGGGAAAGTTTCGGTACGGTCACGGTCAAGGACTGGGCGTATCAGTGCGGTGACGATGACTTCAAGTTGTATTTGGCGATCAATAACTTCGGTTCGGCAAATCCGCAATTGGATCTGTTTCAGAGCAGCGTGCTGGTGACCAAGACCGGGGCATCCACGGTGAGTTACAGCACCGCGAAAGTCGTGGACAGTGGATTCCAGACAGCTCAACTTTTGCCGGTGGATTTCAACGCCTTGCCAATCGATGCCCGCAAAGGGACCGAGCCGGACGCCAATATCTGGCGTTGGGTCGAATTGACGCTTCCGGTGTTGGAAAACGGTGAGGAGTACACCTTCTTTGCCATCGATCGAATCAGTGGCTCGGGTTGGGTCACAATCGTTGAATGCGGCGATGACACGCCCCCGGAGATCGCGTGTTCCCTTGAGATTGAATCGCTTTGGGTGCCGAATCACGAACTGATCGACGTCGGTTTGCAGGTCGATGCGAGCGACGATTCCGGTCTCGATCCCACGGTTGAGGTGTTCGTGTTCCGTATCGCTCGCAGGTTGATCTGAATTTAGACCTCGTCTTCCAGTACCTCGCGAAGCTCATGCAAGCGTTTCCACATCCGCGTGCCTTCTTCGGATCTACGTTTAACGACACTGTCCCAGTAGGCCAGTAATCGGCCGCGATCCTTGGCGTCGTCCTTCAACACGACGCCGAGCAAGTGACCCGGTAATAGCGAAAGCGGATCCCGCTGCGATGGGAAATACGCGGCCTGGCGACCGATCGATGTGGCGATTGACACGGCTTCGGCGGTGCTCATCACGGTGCTGGGTTTTTCGACCGACCAGCCTTCGCCGGCGCGGCCCTCTCGCAGATCCCGAAACGCGGTGACCAGCACATCCAACAACCCATCGTCCACGGACAATTCCACGCCACTCCGTTGCAGCAACGCCTGAGCCTGCGATTTCACCAGCGCGACTTCTCGATCATGCTGCGCAATGGGACCGACGACCTCGAAGTTGAACCGCCGTTTCAGTGCGGCGGACATTTCTGAAACCCCTTTGTCTCGCAAGTTGGCCGTGGCAATGATGTTGAAACCGGGTGACGCGAAAACGCTGCCTTCGTCTCCCGACAATTCCGGAATCATGATCCGTCGTTCCGACAGTTGCGAAATCAACGCGTCTTGGACTTCGGGCAAACAGCGAGTCACCTCTTCGACTCGAACGAGTTTGCCGTATTTCATGCCGTTCATGATCGGCGACGGCACCAATGCCGACTCGCTTGGTCCTTGCGCCAGCAGCAGCGCGTAGTTCCACGAGTAACGAAAATGTTCTTCGGTCGATCCCGCCGTTCCCTGAATGGTCAGAGCACTCGTGCCGCTGATCGACGCGGCCAATAATTCGGAGAGCATCGATTTTGCCGTGCCGGGCTCGCCGACCATGAGCAGGCCGCGTTCGCCGGCCAACGTCACCACGCAGCGTTCGACCAGGGCTCGGTCCCCGACGAACTTTTCGCTGATCTCCAGCGAGTTGGGCACACCCGGCGGAAGCTTCGCCGCCTTCTTGAGTTTGAGTTTTTCGCCACTGGAACCACAGACAAACAGCACGACGGCTTGTGGTGAGAGTGTCCAACCACCGGGTCGAGGCCCCTCGTCGAAGGCGGCGAGAAAAGCCAATTCGTCTGCAAATCGATCTTCTGCCGGTGGGGACTGCCGTTGAGGGACGTCGTTCCGTGGAGTCGCAGCATTCTTCGGCGGAGCAGTTCTTGCGGCGGCTTTCTTAGCCATCAATCATCTCTTAGGGCAAGCGTCACTTCGCGGCGACGGTCCAGGATTGAACGTGTGAAGCGACGAATTTGGGGACATGTCAACCCGGCAATCTCGTGTTCTTCAGGGCGAATTGCCAGCCACAACGTGGGCCGTTCGATCGCGGTCAGTGCGGCCGACAAACGCGCCGGGCGCTTCGTGCTTGCCGATCCGGTCGCGACGGATCGATGTTGAGTCGAAAACCGGTTGCGCTGTATTTCACGGATCGGCGGGTGAGGGGAATCGCTTCGAACGTGGCGACATTGCAGGCACCATGTTGTCCGTTTGATCCCGCAAATCCGGCCAACGGTTCCATTCCGGAATCGCGGACGGGCGTTGTTTCGGGATCTTTTCACATTCTTGAAATTTGCCGGAAACCGATGGCAGATTTCGGGAGAAGATTCCCGCAGAGGCGGGTCGTCTCTTCACCGATGACAGGACATTGCATATGGGCTCATTCCCAGAGAACGAATATCGCTCGACGATTCGCATCACGAACGACTCGGACGAGTGCGACTCGACGGACTCCGCCGTGCTCGAAGCCGAGCCGACGTCGGGCGTGCAGCAGCACATCCATTATGTTGCGGAGTGGCTGGAGTCTTCGCTGGTACGGTTTTACGACCCCAGCGAATCGACACGCGTTGAGTTGGTCGCGGCACTTTTGGCGTCGCATCAGCAAGTTCATTTCTGCGTGGACACGTCGCGCGGCGGAGCCGGTGTGGCTCGCATGCCCAACGCCATCGACTTGAGTCTGTTGGCTCGCGAGAAATCGGACGCGGCGAAACCCTTGCTGCTGGTCAGTCCGACATCTGCGGAGGACCGCGAACAATTGCATCGATTGTGTTTCGATCGCGTGGTTGTCGCGGCGATTGCTTCTTCGCTCGAACGACGCGATTTGATTTCAGGGCTGATTCCGTTGATTCCCTGGCTGCGGAAACCGGAAGCATTTGACGCCGAACTGCGAAACGTTTCGGCCAAGATGTTTGACCGCTTGCAAAAGTACACGCGCGCCGTCTTGATTCCTGGAGATCATGGATCGCACTGGAGCGTTTACTCGGCGCCCAAGTTGACACCGCTCTGGTCGCAAATCGGTTTTCCTCACGAACCGTTTGACGACGACGTGTGCGCTCGACCGGTTCCGATGTCCGGCACGATTGCGTACGAGACCGAGAGTTGCGAATCCGGGCTGGTGTGTTTTGCGGGGCTGGACTCGCTCGAACAGCCGTCGCATGTTGCGTCGATCCTTCGCCAAGAAAACGCGATGAATCTATTGATTGACGCGGCCTATTTTCGAGATGCCCACGATTCCGGCCTAGTGACAATTCGGACCGAGAACCGCGATCTCGTCTTGATTACGCCGGATTCGGGACTCAATCGTATCGAATTGATGAACGAGTTCTGGGGCCAGAATTGTCTGATCGCGCTGTTCACCGGCATGTCCCGCATGGATCTTGCGGAATTCCTTCAGGTGAACGGCACGTGGCTGGCGACGCCGCGAGACCTACACTTCCAATTGTCGGCACTCGATTCGGACGCCCAGGCGTTCT
>JAQBZS010000968.1 GCA_027622115.1 Planctomycetota bacterium
CGGGTGGTGGCTCGACTGGGCGGCGGCGCGTTGCTTGTCGCGACGCGTTCGCCGCAGTCTATTGCGGTGGAATTGGTCCATCGCAACAGCCACAAGGAATGGCGATGTCTGAACTCAACGTCATCGTGATCAAGTACGCGGCCAAGAAATTCCTTTACATGCGATACGTGGATCCGGTCACGGACAAGCGAGTTGAACGTTCCACGGGATGCACGACGAAACGCGAAGCGGCGAAAGTCGCGGCCAAGTGGGAATCGGAACTTGAGGACGGGCGATACAAGGCACCATCGAAGATCACTTGGCAGGACTTCCGTGAACGGTACGAGAACGAGCATGTTGCATCGTTGGCGGAAATGACCGACAAGAAGGTGACCGGCGTGTTCAGCGTGTTTGAGCGGTTGGTCAATCCGAAGAAATTGGCGGACGTCAACGCGGCGAGAATCAGCCAATACTGCCAGCTACTTCGTGATGGCGATTCGAATCCGATCAATCCGCGAAAGCCACGGGCGGAATCGACGATCAAGAGCCACTTGGCACACCTCAAGGGGGCGTTGAATTGGGCGAAGTCGCAATCGATGTTGGTCGATGTGCCACAAATCAAAATGCCCCAACGGGCGAAATCGTCCAAGATGATGAAGGGGCGACCGATCACAACCGAGGAATTCGAGCGGATGCTCGCCAAGGTGGAAGAAGTCGCGGGCCGGGATGCTGCGGACCCGTGGAAGCAATTCATTCGCGGCTTGTGGTTGTCGGGTTTACGGTTGGCGGAATCGTTGGAATTGCATTGGGACCGTGATGACAAGCTGTCGATCGACCTGACCGGGCGGCGACCGTTGTTGCGGATTCCGGGCGAACTGGAAAAGGGCAATCGGGATCGGTTGCTTCCGATGTCACCCGAGTTTGCAGAGTTCCTTCTTCAGACTCCGGAAGATCAACAGACGGGGAAAGTCTTCAATCTTCCGTCCCGCAACGGTAGGGGGCCGATTACAAGCTCGTTGACGGCGGGGAAAGTCATTTCAGAAATCGGCAAGGCGGCGAACGTGAAGGTTCACACGGACGTCGGCAGCGGCCAAGTGAAGTTCGCCAGCGCTCACGATCTGCGGAGGTCGTTCGGCGAGCGGTGGGCATCTCGGGTGATGCCGCAAGTCTTGATGGAACTGATGCGGCACGAGTCGATTGAGACAACGATGAAGTTCTACGTCGGCAGAAATGCCCAACGCACAGCGGATGTGCTGTGGGAAGCCCATCAGGAGGTAGCAGGGGAGGTAGTCGCCAAAATCGAGCGGTCAACGATTCCACGAATTAAGCAGCCAGAAATGACAAAACCCCTGGAAAAAGAGGGGTTTCAGCACGAATGAAAAATCAAGGCGCTGCCCGGATTCGAACCGGGGATGGCGGATTTGCAATCCGCTGCCTTAGCCACTTGGCTACAGCGCCTGATGGGCGGGAATGTAGGGGGTGCTCAAAAACAGGTCAAGCACGCTCTGAAGCCGCCAATCTGGGTGAAATTCCGCCGATGAAGCCTGCTGGCGGTGCATAAGTCCACGAAACCCCAGCACTTATCTTTCCACATCATCTGCGTGCGGCTTGACCGAGGCCAACGACATCGACAGCCTGAGTTTCGACGAAATCACGAGGCGGGAGTTGACGGAATCGCTGCGGCTGAACTCTGCGTCGCGGGATGTTCTTGCCCACATCGGCAAGAATTGCCGAACTGATGTTGCGAGTTTTTGCGTTGTGCGCTTCAATCCGAATTATCCCAAGACAAATTGTCTTCCCGTTCGCTTTGGAAGAGGAGCGTGAGTCGTGCAATACGAAACTTTCAATCGTGCATGGTGTCGTGGCGGCATTGGCATTCTTGCTGTCGGAGCCATCGCGCTCGTCACGTTGTCCAGCGCGGCGGATCGACCCGGCGTTGCGGCGAAGCCGGAATTGACGAAGCTGGAACGCAGTCGAGTTCAAGTCACTCGGACGGATCAGCAAGACGAAACTGTTTCCGGGAAGGAATTGTTCTCGCGCGAGTGGTTGGCCGATGATCCTCGCAGCAAAGGCGGCGACGGTTTGGGGCCGGTGTTCAACGAAAGCTCGTGCGTGGCGTGCCACAATCTTGGCGGAGTCGGTGGTGCCGGTTCGCTGAGCAAAAACGTCGAACTGGTGACGGCACTCTCGGTGAATTCCCGAAGATTCAGCAATGCCGACTCGCCCAATTCCACGAACCCGTTGCCGGTCGGACCGCGGAGGTCAACAAATCCGCGTGACGAACTCATCAGGTTGCATCCCGGCTTTCGCGAAGCGCAAACCGTCGTCCTGCATCGGTTTGGAACGAATTCCGGACACGAGCAATGGCGAGCGAATTTCTTTGGAAACCAAAGCCTGTTCGCGCCGGTTGCGTTTGGGCTGAACGTGAATGCAGACCGATTCTCACAGGTTGCAGAGGAGCTGGCACCGAATCCGGTCGACGACGACTTCGGAACGAGTGATGGCGAAGATTCCACCGGATTCGCGCCGGATGGGAGTCGAGCGGCGCGGGCGGAAAACTCGCCCTTTGGTGATCCTGCTCAGCAATCAGGAACCACCGCAAGCTCCGCACCGAATCAAGCCTTGCCGACTGCTCAACCGGCACCAGTTCGTCAAGTCACTCCGAGACCAACCACGCCTCAATTCCAGCCCCCATCAGAGCCCTCTCCACGGCGTCCGACCCAACCGCCGACCCAACCGCCGCGCCAAGACCCAGTTGACCCATTCGCTCCGGCCACCCAAGCTCCTCAAGTTGTACGGCAGCAAACAACCGCTCAGCAGGCAATTCCTCAACCGTTCCCAAGTTCCCCTGCACCGGCGCGATTCGGTCCAGTGGATCAACCTTCGGCGGCGCCTAACGCTGTCCCAACCCAGAGTCAGCGGAACCCCAGCCAGGGAACGTTTGCTCCGCCTCAGATCCAACAGAGCATTGTGTCGTCCTCGTCTCAGTTTCCAATCGTGATCGAAGCGACGCGTCGAATTCAGCAACTCAAACAGCAGGCTCAATCGGGGCTGACCAGCCAGCGCACGGTCGCGCGAAACGCTGTGCAGTTTTCGCAACGCAACACACCGGCGTTGTTCGGAGCCGGTTTGATCGACGCGATTCCCGAGAGCGCATTGATTGCAGCGTCCAAGATAAAACACGAAGACTCGCCGCGAGTTTCCGGGCGAATTGCACGCGACAAGGAGGGCCACGTTGGGCGTTTCGGTTGGAAGGCTCAGAAGACGTCGCTCGTCGAATTCACGCTGGCGGCGTGTGCCGTCGAATTGGGACTCAACGTTCCGGGACATGCACAAGCCGGCGTGCCGTACAAACCGGATCACAAGTCCAAGGGGCTTGACCTCAACGAAAAGCAACTCGCCGCTTTGGTGGACTATTTGAAGAATCTG
>JAQBZS010000969.1 GCA_027622115.1 Planctomycetota bacterium
GTCCAGTGGTCGATCGGCATCCAAACGGACGTTGACGAGCCCGTCGCTCCATGTCCCCGTAACGCTGAGCCGCACCGTGTTGGCGTCAATCCAACTGACGCTGCTGACCGATGCCGACCCCACGCCGACACCAGCAAACGTGACGTCTCCAGCGACCACACTTGCCTGGTCCATGGCCTCGCTAAAGCTCAGATCGATGACCGAAGGTCCGCTGCCCAAGGTCGCGTTGTTCGCCGGCGTGATTTCCGTGACGGTGGGTCGCGTGGTGTCCAGAACGAGCCGCGTGGCATTGACGGGACTCAAGTTGCCGGCAGCGTCTTCCGCCTGCACATAAAACGTGTGTTCGCCTTCGCCGGGCAATCGAAAACGAGCCACCGGATCCGCCGTAAACGAGCCGCCGGTCGCCGGTGTCGTATCGCCGATCGTGTACCAATAGCCGGCGATGCTGCTGACGCCGTCGGTCGAAGGAGCCCAGAAAAACGTGGGCAAGATTTGAGCCGTGATGCCATCGTCAGCTCGCACGCCGGTGTCCGTGTTGAAGTCCACGTTGCTCGGTCCGCTCGGCAATTCTCGATCCAACAGCAGGTAGGACATTGGCGAAATCCCCGTCAGACCCGCGCGATTTCTTACCGTGACGTATGTTCGATACAGGCCGTCCGCTTCGTCGCCCACCACAAGACTGCTGCCGCTGGAAAAGACCCACGGCGTCCAAGTCGCTCCGTTGTATTTGGAAATCGCGAATTCGAACGAAGCCGGTTCGATGCCACTCTCGTGATCTTCCGCCAACGCCGAAAACGCGTCGGCATCCAGGTTCACGCGAGTCGGCGAACTCAAGTCGATCGACAGTTCGTCGTACGTAACGAATGGTGGTGTTGTGTCATCGAACGGGATGGCCACATCAAAGCTGCCGATGATTTCGGCGTCCATCGTATTACCGTTGGTGTCTCGAACCCCCTGCACGCGGATGTCGTATCGGCCATTCAATTCGGCCACGAAGCGTCCGTCGCGAGCGGCAATGCGATACGTCGCGAATCGCTCTGGGCCGTCTATCGGTTCGTCGGCCGTGATGAATTCCGCGTCCGCGCTCCATGTTCCGTCGGCGGAAATCACGCGGGAGTTCAAGTTGCCAAAGTCCGCAGCACGAACCGCAATGTTGTCCTCAAACTTGACGACGAATTCATATACGGAATCTTCGACCGTCAAATCCTCGGCCAAGTGAATGTCGGCCGTTGGCTTGGTGGTATCGGTGGCGTGTGTGACCACCGTAGCGGAAACAACATTGCTGCCCGTGCCGATCGAATTGAACGCTCGCGCGAAAAATACGTTGCTGCCAATCGGCAAAGAGGCGTTTTGCGGCGAGTCGCGCCAGAAATATCCGTTCGCCGCATCGTCCGTGCGCAGCAGCGTATCCGAGCCTTCATCCAACTGCCCGTTTGTGTTTGAGTCGTGATAAAAGCGCACTTCAGTGGCGTTCAACACACTTTCGGCCGTGGTCGTCAGCGTGATGGGATGCGGCTGAAACGTGTCGCTAGGAACCAAACGGCCAATGAACGGAGCGGGAAGGTTCGGATTCTGCACCACCACCGTATCCGTCGCCCATTGACTCGACCGACCGTGTGTGTCTCGAACCAGCGCTTCAATCGTTTGCGTACCCGCATCCAACCGAGTTGACGGGATCGTAATTGAGGCGGTGCCGTTGACGATGCTCGAATCACGACCGAGCACGAATTCTTCCCACACGAAGATCACCGAATCCACGCCGTTGTCATCCGAGACACCCGTGGCCGTGATGGTGATGTTGTCGCCACGAGTCACTGTGCTTGGAGAAACATCCAGTCCACCCAACTGAGGTGGCTGATTCGGCACGCCCGTGACCGTGACCTTGTTCAAAACGCGGTTTCCAAACGATCCGTCGCTGAATCGAGGTCGAGCCAAGAAGTAGTACACACCAGGCGCGAAACCCGTTGTTGAAACCGTGAACCGAGCCCGGTTGTCGTTGCCAATCGGTGCCACGCCAAGAATCGAATCTCCCGTGTTCACGTCTCGATTGCGGTTGGTGTCGAGAATGAACTGCACGGCATTTGCGCCCGGCGCATTCACCACCGTGGCAACCAACGTCACATCGTTGCCGGAAATCACGCTACCCGGCTCCGCAGCCAACGACTGCAATCTGGGATCCTGGCCAGCCACGTTGATGTCGTGCGAGAACTGTGAGACTCGGTTGCCTTCATTGTCTTCGGCAGTCAGCTTGAATCGATAGTTGCTGCCTCCAGGCAATCCTGCGGGCATCTGCCACACATACCGATACTGAGCATTCGGCAGGGAATTCGAATCCGCGCCCAAACGGCCATCCGCCCCTCCGCCGGAAACTAGCGAAGTCGTGTCGACTGGCGAATTGCCGAGGTATAGCTGCAGTTCGACATGATCGATGCGACCGTTGTCTCGCGTCTGCCAACGAAGGGCAATTTCGTCACCAGGGTCAACGGCAGTCGAATTCACTCGAAACGTCGCAATCTGTGGAGCGGTGGGTGGCGTGTCCGTAACCGTTAAGGATCGGCTGACAGCAGCGCTCACGTTGCGATTCCGGTCCACGGCGTCAACGAGGATCGTGTGCGTGCCACCTCCCATCCATGCGTAAATCTCATACGTGCTTCGGCCGTTTCCGTCCGGGCGAGATTCGGACAGCTTGCCGTCGATCCCCAGATCAACAACGCCATTCGAGTTGGCATCGAGAAAGACGCGGATGGTGTCCAGGTCGTCGTCCCCATCGCTGGCGGAAACGCTGACGGTAAAGGCCGATCCAAACTTGACACGATTCGGATGCAGCTCAACCGAATTAACCGTGGGACGAGCGGCCGAAGGAGCCGCCACAATGCTGGCGCTCACCGTCAAGTTGAATGGATCCTCGTCACTGTCATTCGTGCTGAAGCTCAGCCCGCCCGAAAAGGTTCCGGACGAAGATGTGGACCGAGTCACACGAAACGTGTCCGATTGACCCGCGCTGAGGCTGGAGGACAAACCTTCGGCCAATGTGAACCCGACCGGCAAACTCACCGATCCTAAATCCAATGTCGAAGTGCCGACATTCTTGACCGTCAGCGTTCGAGCCGGTTCCGTACCACCGACTGGAGCTTGCGGAAAATCAAGCGTAGTACTCCCATCGACCAACAAATTTCCGCTTTCATCTTTGACTTCCACTTCCGCTTGCCCGGCCGAAATCGTCTCGTCAATCAGTAACCCATAACTGCCCGCGTTGGATCCGGTCCCACGAACAACGATGAAAACCTCACCACTCGACGCTGGCGTGTAATTGATCTTGGACGCGAAGCCCGTGCCGCTATCGTCGTCAGTCTGAATCAACGTCGTGCCATTCCCCGCAAACAGGTCGAGTTCCGTATCGTTG
>JAQBZS010000970.1 GCA_027622115.1 Planctomycetota bacterium
CGTCCGACTGTCCCGCCGCGTTACTTTGCCGGGTTTTCTGATTTCGACATCGTTTGGTGCCGCGTTTCAAAGAAACTGAAAACCTCACAAGAATCTTTTTGACCTCTCGATTTGAGGTCGGTATCTCTTCCCACCTGAATTGTCCCGTCATCGATTCGCGCTAGGCTTTCAGGTTGGGGCTCGTCGGTTTGCCGCCACCGTGCCCACTTTTCGCAAGCGGCCCGTGCAATTTCAGTAGGACGGTTTAGCTTCACATTTTTTCGAGACCAGAGGATCAGGATATGTCTTCGTTCGTGGACCAAAACCACTCCAATGCGGCGTTTGAATTCGACGCATTTCTCGGCTCGGCGGTATTCGACGAAATCGATTTTGACCGCTTGGGAATCGACCCGCAGAAACCAACCGAAGCGAGGCCGGGCACCGAGGACAAGGTGTTGATGTTGGCAGCACGTTACGCCGCCGGGCTCCCGCTTTGGAATCACGAGGACTGTTACGACCACGCGCCCACCAGTGCGGAACTGCGGGACAAGCAACCGCAAACGCTGACTGCGGCGATGCTTCGTGCGGAGTTGGTGGAAGTCGATGAAACCGCGGAAGAGACGACTGAAGCAGCCGACCAATAGCGGAAGCCACGAATGATGGCGCTCGCGCCGTCGAGATCATGTAAGGTGATCAATCGATTGGACGGATGAGTTCCCCGCCGATTTCGGCTTTCAGTGTGATGGGGCCACTGGACCCGTGGGTAAATATCGGTTGCGGATTGGTGCAGTGCTCGATCGGATGTAACACTCGCACGGCAGGATGTCTTTGAGAAGCGCCAGGCTTTCTTTCCGCCTGCGATCATGCTTCCGTCGAAATGCTCGGCGAAATTCAAGACGAGTGGGTACAGCAGCAAACTGCCTCGCCCGGAAACGCTGCTGATTCAACTGGGTACGGCGAGAGAGAATCTCTTCACGGCACTGGCGCACGTTGCCGGATCGGACTGTGAACGAGAGACTCGCAATCTGGAGATAGCTGAATGACGACCGATGAGATCTTTACGAGAGTCCGGAGTCAACTGATCGATGCATTGGGAGCCGACGACGAAGAAGTCACGCGGGAAGCCACACTTGCCGGCGACCTGGGCGCGGAGTCGATCGATTTCCTCGACATCGTGTTTCGTCTGGAGAAGGAATTTGACCTCAAGATTCCGCGAGGCGAATTGTTCCCGGATAATCTCACGTCATCGAACCCCGAATTCGTCGACAACGGTCGGGTGTCCGAAACCGGTCTGGCCACACTGCGGGAAAAACTACCGCACGCGGACGTCGATTCGTTTGCCGAAAATCCGCAGGTTGAACACATTCAGGATTTGTTCACGGTGCAGATGCTGGTCAACTACATTCAAGCGAAGACACTTGCCGCCACTTAACGGGATCTGAGCGATTTGGGTGATCGCTTTCGATTCGACTCGCAGAAATCACACGACAACTGATTGGGGACATGCAGCGAATGGGGATGCCCATTCGCTGTTTTTTTGCCGATACTAATGACCGAACCGGCCCACCATGCGAGCGCGGGCTTCTGTTTTCCGGTTTCGATCCGTAAACTCCTCCGCCTTTGATTGAACCACGTAATATCGCCGAACTCTCACCATCTCAGATCGGAATGGACCATGGCCAAGACAGGTCGCAAGCTCAAGAAGGCAAACCACGGTCGCCGCCCGGCAAGTGCGAAAGCTCGCAAGGCCAAGCGAAAGCACATCAAGACGTAATCCGAAGTGCGATTCCCGCGCGGCAACGCTTGGATGATTTCCAAAAGTATGGCCCGCGAACAACGAGTGGCACATTGACAAGCCCGAAGCGCGAACGAGTGAATCGACTCCCCGAAACTCACTTGTTTGAGGTTCGGGCTTGTCGGTGCGCCACTTTTCAGTGCGCCAAGAGTGATTTCGGCATGCTCATTGGTGGCGCAATTCCCAATGGCACCACGGTTGTTGCTCACGTTCGTCAGCCGGAACGCGCGAGCGTCCGGTTCTTAGCGGCTTCGGGGGGACCGGACCCCTCAAGAACCACTCTGGGGCCATTGGACGCAATTCTCCTGTGTTGACGCCACCTCCACACCGCTCGAAAATTGCCCCTTCGTAAGTTCCGCATCGGATCAACGGACTTTGCACAGAGGGTATGAGATGCTTCGGCCTGTCATCGCACTTGTCGTCTTGTTGTCCGCTCAAATCGCGGCGGCGGACGATATCGACTTCAATCGCGACATTCGTCCGATCTTGTCCAACAACTGCTTCGCCTGTCATGGACCGGACGCCAAACAGCGCCAGGCCAAATTGCGACTCGACCAGAAGGACAGCGCGTTTGGGAAAGCGGAATCCGGTGCCCGAGTTCTCGTGCCAGGGAAACCGACCGAAAGCAGCTTGATCGCGCGGGTTTCCAGTCGGGACGACAGCCTGCTGATGCCGCCGCCCGAATCCAAGAAGACCTTGAAGCCCGAAGAGATCGAGTTGCTCAAGAAGTGGGTCGCGCAAGGGGCCAAGTGGAGCGAGCATTGGGCGTTTGTCGCGCCGAGTAAGTCCATGCCGCCGACCGTCGCGAATCCCAAATGGGTCCAAACTCCGATCGACAACTTCATTCTCAAGCGGCTCGAACGAGAGGGATTGCAACCGTCGGCGCGAGCATCGCAGGCAAAATTGATTCGCCGCGTCACATTCGACCTCACGGGATTGCCGCCGACTCTGCAAGAAGTCGATGCGTTCTTGACGGACCAATCCGACGATGCGTTCGAGAAAGTCGTGGATCGCTTGCTGAAATCCAAGCACTACGGCGAACACATGTCGCGGTTTTGGCTGGATGCGGTTCGATATGGCGACACCCACGGACTGCACCTGGACAACTATCGCGAAATGTGGGTCTATCGGGATTGGGTCGTCGATGCGTTCAATCAAAACATGCCGTTCAACGACTTCGCCACCAAGCAAATCGCCGGTGATCTCTTGAAGAACGCGGCGGACGAGGATCTCGTGGCGTCCGGCTTCAATCGCTGCCATGTGACCACGGGCGAAGGCGGATCGATCACGGAAGAAGTCTATGTTCGCAACGTGGTGGACCGAGTGGTCACGACCGGCACCGTCTTCATGGGCATGACGTTCGAGTGTGCGCGGTGTCATGACCACAAGTACGACCCGATTCCTACTGCCGACTATTACGCGTTGTACGGCGTCTTCGACAGTTGCCGCGAACAAATTGTGCCGTTGCCAAGTGAACAGGTTCAGGATGAAACGTTTCAAGCGGAATTGAAAAAACGAACGGATGCTCTTGCGATGCTGCGTCAGGAACGCCGCGTCTCGACATCCGCGCGCATCCGATCTCGAATTGGGGACTATTTGCAGGCGCAACGCGCATTGCAGAAGTAT
>JAQBZS010000971.1 GCA_027622115.1 Planctomycetota bacterium
TGGGCTTGAATCTGGCCGCATTCGATCAGGATGACGATCAGGCCGAGTCGAACGGGTCAAAACCGCCCAAGCCTCAGTCGCCCGCCAGCCCGGATGTTCCGCAAGAATACGACTACGGCACGCAAGGC
Source organism: Planctomycetota bacterium (assembly GCA_027622115.1). GTDB lineage: Bacteria > Planctomycetota > Planctomycetia > Planctomycetales > Planctomycetaceae > JAQBZS01. Next base: position 129 of record JAQBZS010000971.1, read on the forward strand.
GCAACACCGCGACTCATCAAAGCAGTCGCAGATATCCCGGCTCGGATTCGCCAACCCATCGCCATCGTTCCGTTGCGGCACGCGGGGCGACAGTTCTTGCTGGTCGCGAATCGCCGGAGCGGCACGATCAGCGTCATCGATCGAGACAAGCGGCAGACGGTTGCCGAGCACAAAGTCGCAATTCGAATCGCCGATCTGTGCGGGGTGCCCGGCAGTGATCGACTACTCGTGATCGACGACGCGGCGCGGCAATTGTTGTCGGTCCAATTCAAGGGCTCGACTTTGAACGCAACGACGATTGCAAGACTGCCGATCGCAGCCGCTCGTGTGGTTGTGACCACGAATGGGAAACACGCATTCGTAAGCTCGGTTTGGGGTCGCAGTGTCACGGCGGTCGCCCTCGCGGAATCACCGGCAACCATCAAAACGCTGTCCATGTCGTTTCCCGTCCGGGAACTCGCACTCATCGAAAACGGCCGCAAACAAACGCTGATCGCGGCCGATGCGTTTGGCGGCAAACTGGCTGTGATCAACATCCGCACGATGCAAGTTCAGCACGTCCACGAGTTGCCCGCGCACAACATCCGAGGCTTGGCGGTGAGCGCGGACGGACGCAAGTTGTACATGACTCAGCAATTGCTCAGCCGAATCGGTCGCACCGACTTCGACGATGTTCATTGGGGCACGCTGATGACCAACGGCATGCGAGTCCTCGATGTCTCGGCGTTGCACACCGCATCACCGCTGGCCGGCAGTTGGCTGGAACGAATTGGACGCACGGGTCGCGGCACTGGTGATCCAGGCGATGTCGCGATTGATCGGGAAGGACGCTTGGCGGTTTCGTTGTCCGGCACAGGCGAGGTTTCCGTAACGGGTTCCTCATTCGCTCAGCGATTTCGCGTCGGACGTCAACCCGTGGCACTCGCCGCAATTGCAAACGATCTCTATGTCGCCAACCGTTTCGACGACACGATCACTCGGATCGACCTCAAATTGGGCCGTCTTGGCGAAACGATTTCCTTGGGTCCACGCCCCAAGTTGTCGGCCGTCGATCGCGGCCAATTGTTGTTCTTCGATGCCCGATTGTCTCACGATGGTTGGATGAGTTGCAGCAGTTGCCACACGGACGGGCATACGACTGGATTGCTGGTCGATACGCTCGGGGACGGCGATTTCGGAGCACCGAAACGCATTCCGTCGTTGCTCGGCACGCGGGACACCGGCCCTTGGGCTTGGAACGGCAGTGCCAAGACACTCGCCGATCAAGTCGAAGCTTCGGTGCATTCCACAATGTTGGGAAAGAAGCTGTCCGAAGCGCAGACGAGTGACCTGGTTGCGTATTTGAAAGGCTTGGAATCGCCGACAGTTGATGATTCAGTCGGCGGGCATGCGAATGCGATGCAAATTCGTCTTGGCAGCGAGTTGTTCAAGCAGCATGGCTGTGCGAGGTGTCATCGGCCCGAGCAACGATTCACCATGCCGGCAGTCGCGGACGTCGGGCTGGCGGACGAGAACGGTCGTCGCCGGTTCAATCCACCTTCATTGCTGGGCGTCGGCCAGCGCGACGCCCTGTTTCACGACGGAAGTGCTTTGTCGTTGGAGGACGTGATTCGCATGAGGCATCAGCTGGATGTCCCACTGAAACCGCCGGAAGTGAAATCGCTGATCGCATATCTTCGGAGCCTGTAGAATCTCAAGACGACCGCATAAAAGGGAACCACGAAAAACACGAAAGACACGGTTCGCCACGTCGTGCGGGCGGCGAGGTCGCGTGCGGATATTGGTTAAATCAACATGCCAACTTTGAGCGTGCGAAGAGTCGATCGGAAGTCGCCGGAACACGCGTGGATTCGCGTGACGTGCCGACGTTCTTCAAGGACAACGATTCCAATTGAGTTTCCCTATGTCCAACAAAACAACTCACCGACTCGATATTGCAATGGCGTTTGGGCTCGTGCTGATGGTGGCTGGCGTTTATGGATACGACGCAATCATCGAACATGCACCGAATCCCGACGCTGCGCAAAGTCTGCTGGTCGGGACGCCGAACGTCGTTTCCCCCAAAGAGTCGATGAGTCCCACGCACTCGGATGATTCAGTCGGCAAGACCCGCCCGCAGACTGCAACTCCGCCGTCGATGCCTCTGGACACCCGTATTCGGCGGATTGACGACACGGAACGCCAATCGACTCCATCAACGGACACGGCCACGAAACCCGTTCCGGAGACGCAATCGAAACCGGTTCCCGACACGACGAAACCACCGGTGCCGGAAGCGGTCGCCCCCAAGCCGCAATTGGAATGGACCTTGGAACGCGGACAGACGCTGTTTCAGTTGGTCTCCGTGGATCAACAGTCGATGTTCAATATCCAGGGTTTGCAACAGGCCACGATGCTGAAATACCGGGTGTTGTCACGGTTTGACGTCCTCGAACATCTGGCCGATGGGACTCGAACTCTGAAACAGACAATCTTGGACGCCCGCCTGGATCAGGCCGATCCGTTGGCACGCGCGACGATCGGTTCGGCGGCGAATGCCATGAAGGGACGCGTTTTTGAAATCACGTTGGCCGCCAACATGGACGTGACGAGTTTCAAGGGGCAGAACGTGCAGGCCCAAGTCGCTCCCGTGGCCGGTTTGGGCGCACAAGCTTTTATGATGAGTTCGCTGATCGACACGGACGGCTGGAAGGAGTTGGCTCAGATCACGTTCTTTCAGCCGACCGTGGACGTGACCAAACAGCCCACCTGGCAGCGAGACATGCGGCACGATTGGGGGCCGCTCGGGAGTTGGATCGGCAAGACCAATTTCCAGTTCAAGGGCGAAGCCAACGGAGTCGCCACGTTCGATTACGCTCATGACATGCGATACACGGCTCCGACTGGGAATGTCGGCAACCTGCCGTTCAAGATTTCGCAGGCTCAGTTTCAACCCCAACAGGCGGCTGGATCGATCACGTTCGACAAGCAGACCGGCCGAGTCACGCGTGCGGCCGAACGATTTCATGTGCGAGGCACGCTGGGTACGGCATTGCTCGGCCAGGACGTGCGAATCAATCTCGACGACAAGCAGTCGTTTGACATCCAAGTCAGCGATGTCAATCCTGGCATCCGTCCCTGAAAATTAAGTTGACGGAGTCAGTCGTGGGAAAAGCCTGTGCGAGGCGGGGTCAGGCTTACGTTTTTCAGATTTGGCGGGCTTTCGACTCCGCACTTCGTCAAAGACGCCAACCGCCAAATGTGAAAACCGTAAGCCTGACCCCCAAGTCC
>JAQBZS010000972.1 GCA_027622115.1 Planctomycetota bacterium
GTCGACGGGCAGGAGTGGAGTGCCCGTCCTACAACAAGTCTCGGCCTTCACACCCAGAAACGGAAGAACCTTTGTTCGCCCGTATTGATTCTGCGGCGGACACTGCAACGCATGCAGTGCGGCGATAAACTGAGGCGAAGCAGCAGTGATTTCCGCTTTTAATCCGGGTCCAAGGACGATTCCCATGAGTAATCATGCCGACACACAAATTGAACCGTTGCTTTCCACGGTTACGGGCGAGCCGTTTCAACCCGTCCGTCTGCACTATCAAGTTTCCGACCGCAAGCGACTCGACAAGCTGTTTCACAAGCTGGACTGCATGGACTGGGACGAATCCGGCAAGCGGTGGACATGGCTCTTCGACGCCGAGACGAAATCGCTGGAATTTGAGATTTCTTACAACGAGCTTGTTCGCGAGCGCGGTCCGGTCGTGATCGGCGAATTCTACTTTTCAAAGGGCCACGGTCTGTTTGATCTGCGATCAACTGAACGGGCCATTCACGCCGTTGATTTCATGCAGTGGCACATTCCGGAACGAGTTGCAAAACCGACGGAACTGGACATTGCCAACTTTCTAACTCCAGCGACCGGGAACGTTTCGCTGAAGCCAAGAGACGTGTTCGATCGGCAGCCGGCCGAGCGTGTGCGGAACCCGCTCGCCGAATTGTCTCAAGGCGAGCTGCAATCCATGTCGATCGCGGAGCGCCACGTTCTTGTCTCGGAAGCGGTCGAGTGGTACCAAGGTCGGCAACTACCGCGCATCGAGAACATCGCGTTGAGAGTTGAAGAACCGGTCAAGCCGCAACTCTTGGCCGTATTCCCACTCCGCCAGCACTTGGCGATCGAACATTGGCGCGGAAACACAAGCCTTACCATGGATGATCTCGTCCACAAAATGCTCAATAAAACAAACGCGGCTGGCGGATTCGACGACCTCATGGACGATGACGACGACGAAGATTGGGACGACGAAGACAGCGAAGACAACTCGGAATTGTGGGAAGAACGCAACTCGCGACGGCTGAGCTGGGATTTTCCGGACGACATCCCCACGCGCGACATCTTTGAGCGCATCGACCCCGGCAAGCCGGAACAATTGGGCGAAGCGGTGGACGAGTTGCTTGGCAAGTTGAGACGCGGTGAATTCCGGAATTGGGAAGGGATCATGCGCGAAGAGCAACAGTTGCGGACAATGTGTTCCACCCATCTTGTTGCGACTTACATGATCCAGCGCGACGGCGTGGATGGAGTGGTCCGGAAAAACGCGGAAGGTTTCGAACGCTTCCACGAACCTTGGTACGAAAGTCTTCGACGCGTCGTGCCGCATCTGTTGACCAAGCCGCTACGAACGGCCTCGCCCGACGACAAGTCCAAGGCGGAAGCTTGGAATAAGATCGCCAAGGAACTCCGCTGTCAGGTCCGGCACCTGTCGCTCCCGGAAGGTGCCCGCTGCGCCTTTGACGTCATCGATCCGGAACTGCGGCATGCGCTCACAATTCAGGCCGCCGTTTCCAGCCTGGTCGGCATTGACGGAACCGAAGACTGCACCCTGGACAATCCCGATCAAGCGTTCCGAATCGACGACCTGTTGCGGTCGTTGGCTCGCGGTACCGACAGCGTCACGGCGTTGAACTTGACGTTGAACGGCCTGCTTGAGTTTGCCGAACTCCCGGTTTCGGATGAAAAGTTTCTCCGAGTTGAACTGAGCCGACGGTTGGAATTGTCGTCCGACTCGGAACCGCTCGCACCGAAGCTGAAGGTGCCAAGCGTCGCCTTGTCCTCGACATTGGAACTGAAGAAGAAAGGGCTGGTGCATTCCGAGATGGAGGTGCGTGATCTTTGCGTGCGTAGCTTTTGGCTGAGCGGCACGGACGACCACGAAGTCACGGAACTCGCATTGCAGGCCATTGATCAATTCGGCCTGAGAGCAGCGTTTCAAGAATACGAGTTCTTCCTCGATCTTCCGCAGTCCGAAGGCACGTTGTTGAAACTGCTGGACCACATGGACGACTGCGTGGAATGCCGGGAAACCGAACTCGGTCACAGCTTGGTGGACGTCGTGTTGTTGGGTTTTAGTTCGTCGCTGATCGCTCGTAATGTCGAACGAGTGACCGATGTCTTGCAGCTCTACGATCCTGCGGTCGAGCACCTTGTTGCTGCACTGGTTCACGAGTCGCGGATGAACTCGAATGAATTGTGGCAGTGGCTCAAGGAATGGCTGGAGGCTCATTGCAAATCGCACGGTTCGGCTCCGACCGAAAGAGAGCTAATGGTTGCCTCGCGATTGACGGACGCGCTCGGCATGGACGAGCGACTTGTGGCCTGGGTCATGAATTCGCTCGCCCGCACCATCAACGACGAGGATTACAGCCTACACGACGAATTGCTGGCTACCTCGATCGCGGGCCGACTGCGACTGGAATCGGCGATTCCGTTCCTGTTGTCGATGCTTCACACGCCCGATTCCGGCGACACCGCGACTGAGGCACTCTGCCGGATCGGCTCCGACGACATCGTTGATGTGCTGGACGAGTCGTATCCGGACATGTGTGAAGTGTCCCGTTCCTACGCGATCGATGTGCTTCAAGACATCTACACTTTACGAAGCCAACAAGCGTTGCGCCGTTGGTTGAGCATTGAAACTTCGTCGATTCAAAGGCGGGCAATTCTTGCCGGCCTGTTGCACCAGTTCGACACGACGGCGATCGAGCCGGCCAATCAAGAGTTGCAGGTTTTGCACGAGAATTTCGGCCCGACGTTGCCGTTGCGGCGTGAATTCGTCGCGGCGTGTCTGTTGACGGACAATCTCGCGTCCGAGCTGGAAGCAGCGTTGGAAGCCGTCCGATTGGAGTCGCCGTGGCACGATGGCGATGAGGACTTCGATAACGATGAAGGTGACGAAGACGACGACGAAGACAAAGAGTTGCGAGGCGCGCGTCTCGGAAGGTCAATGTTTCAAGGCTCATTAATTGGCGGTGTCGGGTTCGACCTCGGCGGCGTGGGTCTCAGTGCCCCGGCGTGGGGTGAACACGATTGGGATGACGATGACGCCGCTTCGGATCATGAAGACGACTTGAAACATGCTGCTGCCGGGGTCGTCCCACCGTTGCCCGGTTCGCCGAATCGTCTCGCCAATCGATCGGCGAAAGTCGGACGCAACGATCCTTGTCCTTGCGGCAGCGGTAAGAAGTACAAGAAGTGCTGCATGGACTCCTGAAGGATTTCTCCGAAGGCTTAGCTTAGCTCAAGTTTGTCACTTTCCGGGGTCAGGCTTACGTCTTCAGATTTGGCGGGCGTTGGACTTTGGCTTCATTAAGAACGTCAACCCGCCAAATCTGAAAGCCGTAAGCCTGACGCCCAAGTCCTCAATTCGCGTGTTTCTTGATTG
>JAQBZS010000973.1 GCA_027622115.1 Planctomycetota bacterium
GTGTCGTAGCGGCGGCGGAGGTCGTCGATCGTGGCGTGAGCGGCGGCATGGCGAAAGCCGGCTTCGTGTTCCATCGAGTCGTATTTGTCGGCCCACAGCGGCAGGTTGACCGACGCTCCCAGCGACCACCCATCTTCGCCGACGTTGACGACCGTTGATGGCGGGCGGTTGTCGTCCATGAAGAACCAACTGAAGTTGACGGTCACGTCCGGCACGCGCGCCAGCGATGCGACCTGCACGCCCCATGAAGTCGCCTGAACCCGCATGCGGGCGGCGGCCAGTTCGGGTTGATGCTCGAAGGCGAGCGAACTCAGTTCTTCGAGTGAGGTGTCCGGCAAAGCGACGGTGACCGATTGAAAGTCCGGGACGGGCGAGTGCGGCGAGCGGTTGAGCAGCTCGTTCAGACGAGCCGTCGCTGAGACCTGCTGCTGGTTGAGAGACACGAGTTCTTCTTCAAGCCGGCTGAGTTCCAGCGTCGCCAGCACGACGTCGCCCTGAGTGGCTCCGCCGGTTCGCAGCCGCTGTGTGGCGACATCAATCAGCGACTTGAGCAGCTTCTGGTTCTCGTTGTTGATGCGCGTCTGCTGTGCCAGCAGATACAGGCGATAGCAGGTTTCGCGGACCTCGGCCGTGATCCGCAGTTGCTCGGCCTTGAGCACCTGTTCGAGTGCGTGGGCTTCATACGCCGTCTGCTGACCTTGAGCACCAAGCCGTTGCAGCGACGGGATGCGTTGCGAGAGAGACATGTTGGCTCGCTGCGAACCGGCGGCCGTTTCGATCGCATGCCCGAAGCCGTTGGCACCGAGCATCGGGTCGGGCAGTGCTTCGGCCTGCGGAACTTTGTGCCATGCCGCGTTGACTTCGTGCTGCAACCGGGCGAGTCGTGTGTTCGAGGCCAGTGCTGCCACGACGAGCGATTCGATCTCGTCGGCGCTCGTGCCCGGCAGCGGAGCTGGTTCGGCGAGCACTGCCGTCTGTGAGTCGGCTGTCGGAGCTGGTGGGACATTTGGCGGAGAGGTTGCTTCGTCGTCGTGACTGGCAAGTTGAATGGCTTTGGCCGAATTACTCGCTTGCCAGTGAAGATCGGCGGTCGCGTGCGCAGCATCGGCCGCTGTCCGGTTTGTGGCGACGGGCTCGGAACTCTCAGCCGGAGTTCGATCGACGTCGTTGCGCATCGCGGTGGAACGACAGCCGGCAACCATCACGGCCAGCATGAGACACGAGAAAATTCGCGCCCGAAATTGTCCTGCAGCTTCCATGACCGTGTCCTTCCTTGGACGCTCGCGAATCCGCCGGCTTTCGGCACGACTCGCACTCAACTTGAATCGTTATCGGTAATCCGGGCAATTTTCGTGAGCCGACGTGTCAGGCCGGTCAGACGCCTGCCGGATTGACCATTTTCAATCGTTACACATCGCTTGTTGCCAGTTCTTCCTCGGCTTCTTCGGGCGAGGCGGAAGCCTCATCGGCCTTTCGCGAATGACGCCACTGTTCCCAGCGTTTGTGGAGTGTGTAGTAAACCGGGATCAGGACGAGCGTGTGGATCGCCGACGTGATCACGCCGCCGATGACGGGGATGGCGATGCGTTTCATCGGGCCGGCTCCGGGTGTGGTGGCCCAGAGGATTGGCATCAGGGCGATGAAGTCGGTCAGCACTGTCATCAGTTTCGGGCGGACGCGGAGGACTGCACCTTCGATGACGGCTGTGTGCAGTTCGGATGGCGTCAGGTCGCGGCCGAGTCGCTTGCGGTGATCTTTGTAGGCCAGATCGAGGTACACGTGCATGATGATGCCGGTCTCGGCGGCCAGCCCGGCCAGCGCGATGAAGCCGATCGCCACGGCGACGCTGAAGTTGTAGCCCAGCCAGTACATGCCCCACACGCCACCGATCAGAGCGAACGGCAGTGTCAGCATCGTGATCAGCGTCTCGGTCACGTTCTTCATGTTGAAGTAGATCAGGATGAAGATGACCGCCAGCGTGATGGGCACGATGACGTTCAGCCGCTGTCGGACCTGCTGCATGAACTCGTACTGGCCACTCCATTCTGTGTAGTAGCCGGCTGGGAATGTCAGGCGACCGTCCGCCACGGCTTTGTCGATGGCGGCCTGTGCGCTTTCGACGTAGCTGCCGATGTCGAGTCCCGGTTCGATGTCGACGGGGATGTTGACCAACAGCAGTCCAGACTCGCTCTTGATGACGGGTGGGCCGTCGACGAATTCGATCTTCGCAACCTGACCGAGCGGTACCTGTTTGCCGTCCGGCGTGGCGACGAGCACTCGATTCAGTTTCTCCAGATCGTCACGGAGTTCACGCGGGTAGCGAACATTGATGGGAAACCGGTAGCGGCCTTCGACCGTCGTCGAGATGTTCATGCCGCCGATCGCGGTTTCCACCATCCGCTGCACGTTGCCGACGCGCAGGCCGTAGCGGGCGCATTCGTCGCGGTCGACATTGATGTCGATGTAGTGACCGCCGAGTGCTCGTTCCGCAACGACGCTGCGTGTGCCGGGCGCATCTTTCAGGATGGTCTCAAGCTGAGTGCCGAGCGTCGCCAGTCGTTCCAGATCGGTGCCGTACAGTTTCAGTCCGAGCAGTCCACGCATCCCGGTGGTCAGCATGCCGATACGTGTTTCGATCGGCATCAGCCACCAGTTGGGCATGCCGGGAATGCTGATCTCTCGCTGCATTTCTTCTTTGGTGAGTTCTTCAAATGTCGTCGCGACCAGCGGCACGTTGTCAGCGGGAATCCGGTTCTTCCACCGATCGCGGAGGTAAGCGATGGCATCGCCTCGGCGCGAATCGCTGATGCCGCCCTGTGATTCGAGGATGTCGACCAGATTCTGCGACAGACGCTCGACAATGCGCTCCGGCAACTGCGGACCGATCCTCATCATTTCGTGGCGCAGAATGTCGGCGGCCCAGCGGCTTTCGAGGAGTTGCGAGTCAAGGCTTGAAAGTTGAGAGTCAGAATTCGACTGCTTCTTGTGTTGCTCCAGTCCCGCCCGCATCTGGTCCATGCCTGTGTGCAGTGCGTGCATCAGTTCGATGCGTGTCTGCCGATTGATCTCGGCTCGCGTCATACCTTCAGTCTGTTCGGCGATTGTCTCGGGTGTTACGTCGCCGCCGAGCGTGACGAAGGGTTTGCTGGCGGTTCCGCCACTCGACCGTGGTCCCTCGACCCTCAACTCTCCAAGCATCTGAGCGGCGAGTTGCTGCAGGTATCCCTTCTCAAGCAGCCGCTGCGGCCAGTCTTCTTCCGGCCTCAGCGAGGCATGCGTTTCGACCATCGACAGCGGAGCCGGATCGGTGGGCGTGTTGAAACGGCCGATCTTGCCCAGCACGACGTTGACTTCCGGGAACTGGGCCAGCAACTGGTCCTGAA
>JAQBZS010000974.1 GCA_027622115.1 Planctomycetota bacterium
CCACGGCTGGTCGTCGGGAATCGGCTTGATCGTCTCGCCGTGATAGGTGTTGAGCACTCCGATGTAGACACCGTGATACGGCATTGCGCCCATCGTGTAGAGCTCGGTATTGAACGGCGCGTCGAGCTTGCTCTTCTTGACGACGGTGACCTTGGACGACCAGTGGAAGAAATCCTCGCTTTCGATGCGGCTGATGATCCGCACGTTGGGCGGACCGAAGCGAAGATAGGCGACAAAGCGATTCAGCCGGGCGTCCCAGTACGGCGCAATCTGCGTGTCGCTGTACGGGATCAGCGGGTTCTTCGGTTCGGGCTTCCAGTGGACGCCATCGGCCGAGTAGGCGACGCAACTCTGCAGCGAACTCGATTTGCCATCGGGCTTCGCCAGATACATCATCTTGAATCGACGCGCGGGGTTCATTTCCGCCGCGTCGATCATCACGCCCGCCCCGCTGACCCACGGCTCCTTCGGCTCGAAAATCGCCCAGTTATTGCCAGCCTGCGGATCGGTGATCGGTTTCTCCCAGGTGATCCCATCCGGCGAAGTGACGTAGCCCAGGGACCCGGCGGCGTCCTTGTCGTCATGCCAGATCTGGTACCAGATTTTGTACAGCCCATCGCGCTCATCGCGCACGACCGCTCCGTATCCAAAGGGCGAGGAGAGTTTTTCCTCCCACGGCTGGTCGCGGCGGACCAGCGGATTCTGCGGATGCTTCACCGGCTGGTTGAGGACCTTCTTCGTGCCGCTCAGAGATTCGATCACGTAGTTGTCGATGAACAGCTGCTTGCCGTGAATGATCAGCGCATTGCCCAGAATCTCGTCGTCCAGATCCTTGAACATGCCAGGAGGCGCCTGGCGGCTTTGCGCCAGAGCTGGCGAATGGAGTGACAGAGTCAACAGCGCGAAGGCGAAGGCGATGCGAACGGTTGTGTACATGGAAAGCCCTATTGTATGGGAAGCGATCTTGATGTTCATTTTAAGGTCTTGAGAAAAGACACAACGTTTACCAGTTCTTCCTGAGTGAGCAGCTTATCAAGTCCCTGCGGCATCACGGAGACGGCGCTCGGGGCCAGTTCGTCGATTTCAGTTCGCCGGACGCGCACGTCCACGCGTTCGATCGTGACCAGATGGATGGCATCCGCCGTTTCGCGACGAATCAGTCCGGTTCGCACCTCACCCGATTGCGTTGCGACCGTGTACGTTTCAAAGCCGCTGGCGAGCGTCGCGCTGGGAAAGAGAACGGCCTCCGTCAAGTCGCGGGTTGTGCGTACCTGGCCAATGCGAGTCAGGTCCGGGCCAATCTGTCCGCCGTTTCCGGCGATGCGGTGACACACACTGCACGCAGCCCGCTGACTGAGAAATGTGTGTCGCCCAAGTTCGGGATTTCCAGTGGCGATCTGCGTTTCAATCTCCGCGATCCGGGTTCGTTGTTCCTGGTTATCGACCGCGAGTCGGGGGAGCAGACGGTTCAGCGCCGTTGCCACTTCGGGCGGATAGAGGTCAGCCACCGCCTGAACGCGGGCTGCGGGTAAGGCCGTCAACCCGGGAGATTTCGCCAGCGCAGCCATGAACTTCAGCCCCGGCTCCCGCAGTTCTTCGTTCGTCAGCCGTTGCGAACGAGCGGCGTTTTCGAACGCACGCAGGAGCGCGGGAAGTTCGAGAGGACCAGCCTGTTCGATGAGCGGCAGCAACGACGTCAACTGCTTCGCCGAGAGCGCGGCGCGGCCCAGTGCGTCGGCTGCCGCCAATCGGTCGATGGGAGCGACATCCGTCTGGAGCTGATCCATCAACAGTCCGAGATCAGACTCTTCGATCACAACGTCGCGCCGCGCGACGGCAGCCAGTGCCGCGACTCGCAGGCTTTTCGGCTGAGTGGTGTCCCGGGCCAGGGAGAACAGCGGCGTCACAAACGGTTCGACGTTGAATGCCGCTATCGTGACCACCGCCTGCCGCCGCACTTGTTCATCCGGATCCAGGCAAAGCGTGGACAGCGGAGTGACCCACGCCTGCGGAAGTTGTTCGACGTCCGCTTTGGCAATGGCTTCGAGCAGCCCGAGTCGGGCGGGCGGCCGTGCGGATGACTCAAGAGTCTCCGCAACCAGTGACTGGACTCTCGCGTTTTGTGTAAATGCCGGAACAGCTCCGGAGATCAGTGCATTGTGTGCCGGGGTGGGTTGTGCCACGCGCAACGCTGCTTCCAACAATTCCACAATCTCGTCGCCCCATGTCGGATGTTTGCCAATCACGTCCAGAGCCGCTCGCTGCAGGTCGATGTCCGCAGCAGCCAGTAACGGTGCCACGTCTTCGCGGGTCAGTTCCCCCGCTTCCATCTGGTCGAGTGCCAGGAGCGCAGCTCGCTGGACCTGCGGTGCCGGATGAGTCAGACCCAGGCGCGTCTGCACCGGGTTCTGAATCTCGATGAGCGCATAAATCAGCGCGTGCTCCAGGAATTCGTCCCGGGCTGAACTCAACGATGCGAAGAGCGCCGGCACCGCTCTGTGCTCGCCAATCAGACCGAGCGCCGTTGCAGCCTCGCGGCGGATCGGCAGTTCGTCCTCAACCACCAGCTTCATCAGGTGATCGACGGCGTCCGCTTCGCGAAGCGTACCCAGGCTATGTACGGCCGTCTGCCGTACACTCGAATCGGCATCCGCCAACGTCCGGCAAAGCAAAGATCTCGCGGCTGGCGAACCAATGCGAGCCAGCGTCCAGACTGCGTTACGGCGCAGAAGAGAACTGCTGGGCGGCTGCAGGGTTCTTTCGAGCACCGGCACCGCTTCGTCGGCTCGTCGAACAAGGGCCTCCATCGCGTAATCGCTGATGCTTGTCCGAGTATCGTCCAGCCGCCCGGCCAATTCGGCGGTGGTCGCGTCGGACCAGTGGAGCTTCAGACCGCGCGGGTCAGGCGGCACGGCTCCGTCGATTTTGCGAACGCGGTAGATCCCTCCGCAGACCTCCTGTGTCCCGACCGTGGAAGCGGGACACCCCATTGTCAGCCAATTCCCGGTGTCGATCACGAGCAGACTGCCATCGGCGTCTTCCAGCACATCGGCTGGATGAAAATCGACGCCTGGCGAACGGAGAAAGACTTCGTCCGTTCCGCGCCAGGTCGCGCCCTCTCGTTGCAGCCGAATGCGAACGACCTGGTGGGTGTTGAATTGGCACGCGAAGAGGTTCTCGTGATAATCCTCGCCAAAGTGAGTTCCCCGATATCGAACCAGTCCGGCGGGAGCCACCTGTCCCCAGCGTCTGGCAGCGGGAAGATAGTAACCGGTCTGCTTCAGCGTCGGGACTTTCAAAGGCTCGGCATAAGTCGCACCATGGACCCAGTGAACCAGAGCGTCGCATCGACCACCCACACGGTCGAAGATTGCGCACGTG
>JAQBZS010000975.1 GCA_027622115.1 Planctomycetota bacterium
CCCGCCGTCATCAATGGGTTGCGGCGGTTGCGGAGCCCGCCAGATGCGCAACGTGCCGTCGGCCCCGGTCGTGACGAACTGCTGCAACTCCGGATTCGGGTGCAACGCGATACTCGTGATCTCGCCGCCATGCGCCTGCAGCAACAACGCCGGCTTCCGATCGGCGGAATCCCAAAAGCGGACATAGCCCGTGCCACTCGTCGAGACGAACGACTTGCCGTCCGATCGCCAAGCTACCGACGTAGGTGGTCCAGATTGGCCGTCGAGCTTGCCGATTAATGCACCGGTTTCGCGATTGAAGACTTGCACGATCCCGTCGGCCGAACCCGTCAGGATTTGCTTGCCGTCGGGCGACAAGGCCACGGCGGGTACGGCATCGGCGTGTGCGGGCAACGACATCGGAGTCGTGATCGGCAGCGTCCAAACTTTCAACGTGCCGTCGTCGCTGCCGGTGAGCAGGTGCGTGCCTTGGGGGTGCCAAGCCAGCGTGGAAATCCGCACGTCGTGTGCCCCGGCCACTGCCAACGCGGCTTCGTTCTTCGCGTCCCAAAAGCGGAGTTCGCCAGCTGCGTCGCCGGACACAAATTCTTGACCGTCCTTGCGAAAGGCCACGACGTGAACGGGCTGTTCGTGCCCCATCCGCGCGGCGATGACTTTGCCGTCCGCATCCCAGAGCCGCAGTGATTTGTCCGTGCCGGCCGTGACGATCATCGACCCATCGGGAGCCGTCGCCGCGTCCAACACCGGCATGGCATGACCCGTCAGCAACAGCGGCGGTTGCGGTGTCTTCCAGACTCGCACGGTCCCGTCAGCACCAGCGGATGCGAATTCGCCGAGTGTCGGGTGATGGTCGATCGCCTCGACATTTCCGGTGTGTCCGGCGACGTGCAGTAAGTCCGCACCGTCGTCCAGTTTTCGGAGCGAAATGCGACCGGCCGCGTTTCCGATCGCCACACTGCCACCGGCGGGATGCAGATCCAACGATCGGACCGCTGCCAAGTCCGCCGTCAATTGTCGCACCAAAGTTCCGGCCGCGAGGTCGAACACGCGTACGGTTTTGTCGTCGCCGCCCGAGATGATCAACTTGCCGTCCAGCGACAACGCGACGGCTCGGACGGATGCCGAATGCCCCGCCAGCGAACGCGCCGCCGAGATCGGTAATTCCCACGCCTTTGCGGTTCCGTCCGCCGCCGTGGTCACCATCCGCTTGCCGCCCGCGTGGTAGGAGATGTCCGTCACGGGAGCCGCATGAGCACCCAGCACGCCTTCCGCGGCTCCGTTCGTCCCATTCCAAAACCGCACTTCGCCCGTTTCGTCCGCCGTCGCGACTTGCGTCGAATCCGCTCGAAAGCCGATTGCGGTTGTCGTCGATGGATGACCGGTCAGCGTGGCGGTGACTTGGCCATTCGTCAGGTTCCACAACTTGACCGTTTTGTCGTCGCTCGCCGTTGCGGCCACGAGTCCATTCGGGCTGATCGCGACCGCCGTCAGTAGAGCCTGATGACCCGCCAGTGAAATCGGAGGCGTGGGCAGATTCCAAACTCGAACCGTGCCGTCTTCGCCCGCCGACGCCACGACCTGATTGTTGGGATGAAAGACAACGCCGTTGACCGCCCCGCGATGGCCAAGCAGGTTCAGCCGATCGGCTCCATCGCCCAAGTTCCAAAATCGCAGTTCACCCGCCACGCTGCCGACGGCGGCCATCGCGTTGTTCGGACTGACCGTCACCGAACGAGCCGCAACTGATAATCCAGCCAACTCTCGCAGGAACTGGCCATTGGTCGGATTGAAGACTCGCACGGCATCCGGCCCGGCGACCACCACGGACTGACCGTTGGCAGCCATCCCGACATAACGTCCGAGAGGCTGTTTTTCGGCATCGGCCGCAGCCGCTGGTGCCGCGTTCTGGGCTGCGGCGTTTGCGGCCACCACGGCAGGTTTCGGAGCGACCAAACGCAGGTGCGGCGGAGTCGCCAAGCTCCATTGTTTCAGCGTCCCATCCATTCCCGCCGTCAGCAGACTTTGGTTGTTGGGATGATAAGCCAAGTCGGCCACGACACCCGGATGTGCATGGATCATCCGAGACACCGTGGGGTCTTCGTCCAAGTACTTACCCGGCGTCCACAAGATCATGGACCCGTTGTCATCAACGCTCGCCCATTGCAGCCCGTCGTTCCGGACTGCGATGGACCGAGGATTGACCGTGTGTCCCGTCAGCGTTTGCAGCAGTTGACCGGTGGCTCGGTCCCACACTCTCAGCGTCTTGTCTTCGCCGAGCGACAACGCAAATTGCCCATTCGGCAACACGGCGAGATCGGTCACGGTCGCCGCATGACCAGCCCACGTGGATTGCGGCGTCTCGCTGGGAATGTCCCACAGCTTGATGGTGTTGTCGTTCCCCCCGGACGCCATCAGTTCACCTCGAGGGTCAACCGCGACGCTCAGCACGAGATTATTGTGACCCAGATAGGTGCGTACGGCCTTGCCGGTTTTGGCGTTCCAGAGCCGCACGGTTTCGTCAAAGCCGGCGGTCGCGGCCATGCGACCGTCGCGAGTGAACGCCACGGCATTGATCTCGGCCAGATGTCCGCGAAGCACTTTCGGCGGTGCCCCAGCGGCTGGTTCCTGGGCACGCGACGTCATCGACCCCGCCAACCACACCACGGCGGCAGTCAGCAGCATCGCCGATGACAACCAAAGAACTCGCAGATTCCGTAACCGTTCGATCGCGGTGACGTGGGTCTTCGACATGGGAATTCCTTGGGATTTCGGCGAGCCTTAAACGCATCAAAGCCGGTTGATTTGACAGTCTACTCCGGGACAGTTCAATGTTGGCCCAGAAACAGCCGGTGAAGTTTGCCAATCACCAATCACCAATCGTCAATCAAAACGAGTCCCGATCCATGCGACCGGTCTTGCGTGCCAGCTTGATGCTCTCGCTGTTTCTGGCGATCCCCATCATTCCATTCTTGGTATTGGGTGAATCGTTCGAGCAGGACGTCCAGCGTTGGCTTGTGCAAGAGCAGGAAACCGCGAGTCGCATTCAATTCGCGCTGGTGGCGGGAATTCTGGCGTCGGACATCTTCCTGCCGATCCCCGCCAGTGCCGTAATCACCTTTGCCGGCGGAGAAATGGGATTGTGGCCGGCCACGTTTTGGTCCTGGATCGGGATGAATATCGGCGCGTGTCTGGGTTTCGGACTTTCAAAGTGGCTGGGCAAGCCCTTCGCGAGACGCTTTGCGGAACCCGAGGACTTGGAGCGGATCGAACGCGTGTCGGAAAAGCTCGGTGCGGTGGTCCTGTTGGCAACCCGACCACTGCCGATCCTCGCCGAAGCCTGCGTATTGCTGATCGGCACGACGAGTCTGTCGTGGAGACG
>JAQBZS010000976.1 GCA_027622115.1 Planctomycetota bacterium
TGACCGTGTCTAGAAGCTATCTGAAAAAGGGGTCTGACCCTCTCCGGCCCGGCAATCGAACGACGTCCACACGCAGAGCGTTCAGGTGCTGAAGGAATCACAAGCAGCTTTGAGACTGCGAACGAATCGCGCGAAATGTTCGAGAAACCATTCAAGTTGACGATTCTGAGAATTCGTGACTGCCGATGACAAGACAATGGGCCACACTCCCGATAGATTCAAATCAACGCAAATTGCCGAGCATTGTGGCGGCAATTTGCCCGGCAATGGACATCGACGCCCGTTCCGAGATACTTGCTTGCCGCGTGGGTTGAACGAATCGAGACGTTTCAATTCGTGTGCAAGCAAGCGTTCTGCGGGCGCTGATGTCGCAAACGAGTGGGGCCGAAAGAATCGTGGCTGCTCAACCTCGAATGTTGCTTTACGGCGATGCGAGTACCGCAAAGGAACTCGCAAGACAGTTGAAGTCCAGCTTTCAGCTCGACTGCGTGGATTCGTCGACCGCGATCCTCCGGGCGTTGCAAACCAACGACTTTGACGGCGTCATCTTTTTGGATCCGGACAAACTGCATTCCGCCGTGCTCTTGGAAGCCGGAGGCATCTTGGAGCAGGTGCCGGGAGGCATTGTCCTGCTCGATCCCCAGCTCAACATCCTGTGGGCCAACTCCCGGATGAAGAAGCTGACCGGTTGCGAAGACGCGCTCATCGGCAAGACGTTTTACAACGCATTCGGCTCGCCCGAAATTCTGGGTCCGGACTACTGTCCGTTTCATACGGCGTTGGCCACCAACGAAGCCGCCAAGAGTACGTTGCGAGTCGGCGAGAAGACGTACTTCGAAGTCTACACGGAGCCGGTTTGCGGCACGGACATCGATTCCGAAGGTCTGTTGGTCGTCGTCGTGCGGGACATTTCCGTGGAAGTGGCTCAGCGTCAAAAGCTCAACGCCATTTACAACGCCGGCCTGGAACTTGGCGATTTGACGCCCCAGGAAATCCTGGATATGTCGATCGGCCAACGTGTCGAGTTGCTCAAACAAAAGATTTTGCACTACACCAAAGATGTGCTCGAATTCGAGACCGTTGAAATCCGGATGCTCGACAAGCCGACGAATCGGCTGGACGTGCTGCTGGCCGTGGGCATGCAGGACGAGGCACTCAGTCGGCAGTTGTTGGCGGAACCGCACGGAAACGGCGTGACCGGGTTCGTGGCGGCGACGGGCAAGAGCTATCTCTGCGAAGACACGACGATTGACCCGCTGTACCTCACGGGAGCACTCGGGGCTCGCAGTTCGCTGACCGTGCCGCTGATTCTTCATGAAGAGGTGCTCGGCACATTCAATGTGGAAAGCCCTCGGCCCGGTGCGTTCGACGACACCGATTTGCAGTTCCTGGAATTGTTCAGCCGCGAAGTGGCGATGGCCCTGAACACGCTGGAATTGCTGGTGGCCGAAAAGATGACGACGGCCACGCAAAGCACCGAACTGCTGATGAAACAAGTGGCCCATCCGGTGGACGAGATTCTCAACGACGCCGCCTGGATTCTGGAACGTTACATCGGCCACGAACCGCACGTGTGCGATCGGCTGCAACGCATCCTCAAACACACGCGAGACATCAAGCAATTGATCCAGAAAGTCGGCGAGCAGATTACGCCGCACGCTCAACATTCCCCACAATTGCCGCCGAAACCCGTGCGTCCCAAGCTTCAATCCAAACGCATTCTGGTGGTCGACGGCGACAACACGGTCCGCAGCGCGGCTCACGAATTGTTGGGGCGCTTTGGTTGCGATGTGGAAACCGCATCCACCGGCGAAGACGCATTCCTGATGGTTCGCAGCTTTCACTACGACGCGGTCATCGCCGACATTCGCTTGAAGGACATGACTGGCTTCGATTGCTTCATGCAAATTCGCCAAATCCACGAGCACCTGCCGGTCATTCTGATGACGGGTTTTGGTTACGATCCGACGCACTCGATCGTGAAGGCAAGACAGAACGGATTGAAGTCGGTGCTTTACAAACCATTTCGGCTGGACCAACTCTTGTCTGAAGTTGAAAAGGCCGTTTCCGCTCCGTCGGAAGTGGCTCGCACTCGCGGGTCATAGTTTGGAGATGAGTCAGTACGCGCCCCAAGGTCATGATGGGTGGCCGGATTTTTGAAGTGGAGACTTGCGATGGTGCGAGGTGTTGCAGACTGGTGCGAATTTCAAAAAATCAGTCTCGAAGAGTTGGTCGAGCGGTCGGGTGTCGATGATCTGCGAGTGAAGGCAATTGTGGACGGTCGCTGGACTCCCTCGCCGAGCGAACGGGAGCGGATTGCGGGTGTGTTTGGCGTGACGAAGGACGATATCGCCTGGGGACACAAGACACCGATCCAGCACATCTACGGCCACGGCCCAGGCTAGCGCGGATTGTTCATGAGCCGTTTGGTCGATTATTTGTTGCGGTTTGCTTGGCGCGACTGATCCTCGAGAGCCGCCGCGTTAGCTTCCGCTAGAAATGCCGAGTCGTCCTCGCCGAGCGCTTCGAAGGTACGAGCCAAATTGCGATACAACGCCGCGAGCCAACGGTTTCGTTCAACCGCGTCAAGGTCGTCGAGCGAATTGTTCTCGATCTCGGCGATGGTCTTCAAAATGACGACTCGCGACTCGTCATAATTCTCGCGGTCTCGCAGCACGCGACCCAAGGCGTCTTGAAAGTTGGCTTGCCACAACAAGTACGACGACGCGTTTCCAAACCGCCGCAGCAACGGCACTTGTAGTTCGATCGCCGCTCGATAACTCCGTTCGGCGGCCGCGATTCGAACTTCGTGGACTTCGCGAGTGACTCCCTGCGATGCAATCTCATTGATCACTGCCAGCTTGTTGAAGGCGTGGACCGCGGCGACTCGATACGCCGGAACATTGCCGTATTCGTCGACCAAGTACTTGGCGTTCTGCACCGCTCGATTCAAATTCGGCGCAATGCGGTCGTAGTCCTCGGCAGTAATGTTTTCGTCGTAAACTTCGATGTTTGACAGAGACTGCACCAGCGCCAGACGGTACTCCGGAACGTGACCGAAGTCGTCAACCAGCGTTTGCAACAGATCCGTCGCAACGCTTTCACCGGCTAGATCGCCGGAAAAACGATCGGACGTTAACTCGCGATAACACAGAGCGAGCACGTGACGATAATGCGGCACCTTGGGAAATTCGTTCTGCAATCCCGTGAGCACATCGATCGCCGTACGCAACCGATCTTCGTCGTCCTGCGACAGCGCGGCGGTTTCCGGATGACGTGGATCGGATTTGCGGGCCGGCGGTTTACGCGGCCTCGGGACGCTTGCTCCGGGACCGATCATCCGGTGTGGATCGCTGAAGTTCGATCGCCAAC
>JAQBZS010000977.1 GCA_027622115.1 Planctomycetota bacterium
CCACGGCTCCCTGCAACAGCGATCGGCGCGAGAAGGCGTGCTCCTGTCGAGGACACTCGTGAGAGGAATTTGTTTGCATGCTGCGCTTTCTTTACATCGACTCAGATCGCCAGATCGTCACGCGTTCTCCGTTGCCAGACACCGCCAACCAACGGCCATTGTCCGAGATGTCCAGCGAGCGGATCTGCGAATCACCCGTCGGCAGTACCAGCAGCGACCGTCCGCCTGTCGTGGACCATGCTCGAACGACTCCGTCCGCCATCCCGGCGAAGAACATTCGGCCGTCCCGCGAAAAGCAGACGTCATTCGCGCGGACGCTGCCCGGCGGCCAGAGAGTTCGTTGCTCGCCAGTCTCCGTATCAATCAGCAGTAAGCCGGTCTTGTTGCCATAGCCGCCGAACCGCCGCCCGTCCGCGGACAGCCTGACCACATTCAGTTCCGACGCGAGTTCATAACGCGTTAGTTCGCGTCCTGTCTCCGCGTCCCATTTCACCGTGGTCCCGTGCCAGACGCTGGACACCACCTGCGGACCTGTTGCAGTGGCGGTGATGGCCACGCCGCCGGCTTTCATGCCGAGCGGGTTCAACGGCGAAATCACCCCGCCGTCATCGACCTGCCAGACCTGCAAATGGCCGGAGTCGGCACTTGTCGTCTGAGCCAGCCAGCGACCATCGCGTGACACCGCACACCGTCGCAGCTTCCCGTGCTGGGCCTTTAACTCCGATCGCTGAGCGTCCGGCTTACCAATCGGCCAGACCATCGCAGTGCCATGATCGTCCAGCCCCACGAGCAACTCATCGGACGGCGTGAAGGAGAGACACTCGAATCGCACGCCGACTTGCAGCTCGTGATGCAACTCTGCCGTCGCGACGTTCCACACCTTCAATCGCGGGAAGCCGGCCGTCGCGAGCTGTGTTCCATCGTGCGAAAACACGACGCGCGAACCAGCCCGCAGCAGTGTCTGCCGCAACCGCCATTCGGCATGCAACGGTCCGGCGACCAGCGGCTGCGGCGACTCGACGTCCGTCGTGGCAACCGCGTACTGCCCCGCCGCGACCTCGACCGACTGGCCGTCCGATTGCCGTTCGAAACGCACCTTGCCCTCTTCCAGCTCGACCCGCGAATCCTCGCTGGCCGCATACAAACGAAACCGCGTTCCCAGCACCGTGAGCCGTGCCTGCCCGGTCGTGATGATCAGCGGCCGGTCGGGCAACTGCGGCGCGGCCTCAATCTCGGCTCCACCATTGTCCAGATGCAGCCCATTCCGCGCACCGTGGCGTAAGCTTCCAGCTTGCGACCCGTCCGACGCAAACCGCAACAACGACTCCGCACTCAACGCGACGCGAGAGCCGTCCGTCAGCACGATTTCCGCCGCACCGTCTTCACCAACCCGCACGGCATCACCCGCGGCGAACTGCTGCCCGGACGTCGCCTTCACCGAGTCCCCGTCGGGTTTGATCAGCCACACGTCGCCAGTCAGCGATTGCAGCACCGCCGCTGACTCAGCCGGAGCGATCTCCACACCCGGCCTCGACAATTGAAATTGAAGCCCCGCCACGACTAGCAGCCCGAGTGTCACCAACAATGCACCCCGGACCATCCAGCGACGTGTGCCCGTTGCCTGTCGAGCAAGCTTCTGAGAACCAGTTCCGATCAACACCTGATCGACCGCCCGATCACCGAGTCCCATCTGAGCCAGATCGCGTCCGGCCGACTCCTGCACGAGATCGTGCAACAGCGCGTCCTGCTCGACGAACTCCCAATAGATTTCTCGCGCCTCAGCCGATTCACGAAGCATCCGCGCCAGTTCGATCTGGTCCGACTCGTCGAGCCGCTCGTCCAGCTTGCCGTCAATGAGTTCAAGTAATCGCTGGTTGTTCATGACACTTCACCGCCTGCCAGCACCTGACGAGTACACTCCCGCAGAAACGCGCGCGCTCGAGCCAACGCGGCATTGACGGCGTTCGTCGTCCAGCCAATCCGCCGGGCAAGTTCCGGCGGCGCCAACGGCTGATCGGCGTATCGCAAGTCGACAACTTCACGGGCTCGCGGAGCCAACCGTTCGAGACATTGAGCCAGCGCCTCGCGCCGCCGCTGCCACTTGTCATCCGAGGTCTCGCCAGACACAGCCAGCAGTCCGATCATTTCTTGGTCGAACAGAATCGTTCCAGACCGCTGCCGCCGGTAATTCTCCAGCACTTTGTTGCGAGCGATGCCACGGACCCAAGGCAGGAAATCCTCATCCCGCCGAGAGTCGGCTTCTTTCTGGACGACGGTCAGAAACACCTCTTGCACGATGTCATCGGCCGCCGCCCGATCGGCCACCAACCCCAACACAAACCCGCGTACCGCCGCCGCATGCTGCAGAAACAGCGTCTGGACGGTCGGTTGTGAGGAATGATCGGTATTCATCAACAACAATTGACCCGGCGGCCCGGAAACTTAGCAACGATTTTCTGTCTGATTCACAACCGATTGCCCCTTCCGCCCCCGTCATTCTTTATACAACAGCGAGACATCGCACGCCGTCCTGGCTCAACGGTCTCCGGAATTCTTGCGTGCTGTCGGCGCGACAATTCCTGGAATCAACGTCGGACTGATGTCTTAATCTCGAGCGGGATGTTCACCAAAAGCAAAGTAATCGCCCGATCAACACATCCTCGCGGATCCGGGGGCCTCACGAACGGGCGGCGGGGATCGCGGCCAAAAAGCCCGAAACTTCCCCGGTCGGATTCACCGCCGTGCATTCGCGGCGCACCACAACGTACCCCGGCGGCAGTTTTCCTGCTTCCGACCGATAGCGACAGGAGCACTTTCGTCTCATGCTGGCGAATCAGGTGGGCATTGTCGACAGTCGTTGCGGGCATGCGTCGTCCTCCCAGTCAAGAAACTGTGGATTCCTGCTTCGCTTAGACGCGAGCCGGTTGCGTCGCTTCTTCTTTTTCGGTTTCGAGACACGATAAGCAGCGTCTATCATCGATACATCGTTTACAGAATCCGTCGCCACACTCGCGGCAGCGCGAGCGGCACGACAGGCAGGTGTCGGAATCGCATCCGGTACATGTCCGGATGCAGTCAGAGCAATAGCGGTAATCGCAGTCGTTGCAGCGATTCGAGCAGTCAAAGCAGGTCATCATTGAGCAGTTTTCGCAAAGTCTGCTCTGGTCCTTCGTCATCGTGCGTGGAATCTGTACATTTCGACTCAGGCACTTCCATGCGGCAGACGCGGCTGTGTTGCGTTTCGGTACATCGGTCGCATTCAAAATGCCGGTGAAGTCTTGCTCGGTCCGTACACGCCGATTTCGATTGCCAACTATTGTTTGGGCGTCAATGCGATCTTGCCGACCGGCGCGTTTGCCAAGTCGTTC
>JAQBZS010000978.1 GCA_027622115.1 Planctomycetota bacterium
TTGACCAAATCCCAGTCTTCTACCGCTCAAAGCTCATTTTGGAGCCGTTCAAGTTCAGTTTAAAGATCTGGGTCGCGTCCAGCGAGAAAACTACCACATTGACAAACTGGTACTTCGCACCGATTCCGGAGTCCCGTTGGCATCGTGGCATTACATGCAGCGGCACTGAATCCGGAGCCTTTTGCTTCCGTCACTCTGCGGAATACTCCACGCAGCTGGTCGTCGGTGGTGGCAGAAAAACATCCAGCCGGACAACTCGACAGCACCGTACACGGCGCGCTTGAGGTTTACGATCTGCCTGATCTCGTGCGTTTGGTGGGTGAAGAAAAGATACGAATTGAGTAATGAGGACAATCGACAGCGAACGTGACGCGCTACCTCAAGGAACGGAAACCGCCGACGTGCCGAAACCAGCACAACCCGACCCCGGCCGAAGGATACTTGGTCGGGGTCACTTTTTGCGTGAGTCGATTCGGCAGGCTATGGCAGTCAATTACGAGCTGGAAAATCCGCTAGTCCCAAGCGTCAGGCTGGACGACGTCGTGCCACGATCTCCCGCAAAGATGAGATCGCTCGAAGAAGGCGGGCCGTGGCTGGCTACGAGAGAAGCTACGCTGCCGTTGGTTCAGTTTCCTGTCAATTGCTCGCGGATGAACTCGATCGCACGCATGTTGGCTTCCGCAACTTTCCCGGGGTCGCCGTCACGGAGGCCGTGTTCGGCTCCCGCGATGGTGAGGAGTTCATGTTTCACGCCATGCTTTGTCAGCTCACGGGCCATGTCGGCGGAGCAGGCGTAGGGAACGTCGGTGTCCTCTGTCCCGTGAATCATCAGGATCGGCGGATAGTCGCTCGTAATTTGTTTCACCGGGCAGAAAGCGTCGAGCGTGCCCGGTTCCTTAACCGCGTCGATGCCGGTGACTCCCAACGACCAACCGCCGGTTTGTCGCAGGAAACGATAGTAGCTGCCGCGAGCTTTCCCTTCAGCGGGATCGTCGGTGTTCGTCAGGATTCGCTTGCCGACCGCGGCCAGCGCTTCGTCGCGCGGCACGGAGGTTCCGTGATGCGTCGATTTTGCACGAGTCCATTCGCCGTCGATGTCGCCGTAGCCCCAATAGGCCACGAGCGCTTTCGGTTTGGGCTTCACAATCGCTCCTGACAGCATCGTGAGGAAGCCGCCCGCCGAGCCCCCCGTCACGACGATGCGCTGCGGGTCAGCACCGAACAGCATCGGACCTTTCTCATGCAGCCAGCGGAAAGCGTCCTCCAGATCGACCGCGATCTCTGGCAATTTCACTTCCGGAGCCAACCGATAATCAAGCGACACTAATATGAATCGCTGCTGAGTGCACAGCTCCAGAATCTGATTGGGCACATGCGCCCGGCTGCCAACGATGAGTGCTCCTCCATGGATCCAAACCACCACCGGTCGATTGTCTGCCGCTTCCGGTCGATACACGTCTGCCTCCACCTTCACGTCGCCGACCGTCTTATAAACGTGAGTGGTTTTGATCAACGGCTGGGCGCTGGCGCTCGAGCTCTTTCCGTCGTCATCCGCGCCCCGGGCGACGGAGCTCGTCAGCAGACACAGGCTCGACAGAATGACACAGATGAAACTGCATGGATCGTAATGATTCATTTTCATGTCTCTGTTCAGTATTCAGTATTCCCGGAATTTATCGTTGTAGGCCCGTGTCCCAGACGCATACCGTTCGGTCGAAGGCTGCCGAGGCCAGACGTGATCCGTCGGACGACCAGGCGAGACCATAGATCGTGTTTCGGTGTCCAGAAAGCGTCTGCACAATTCGCCCCGATGAGATTTCGCGAATGAGAACCGAAGAGTCGCTTGCGCCGGATGCCAGGTGTCGTCCATCAGGAGAGAAGGTCACCGTCTTCACCGAGCCTTTGTGTTCACCGAATGTTCGCTCAAGCTTGCCGGAAGCGAAGTTCCAGAGCCGAATCACCGGTGATTCTTCAGCAGTTGCAATGGTCGCACCGTCCGGAGAAAACGCAACGCTTTGGATCGGCTTTGGAAGAGGTCCAATTTCACGAACCTGCGATTGTGACTCGACGGCCCAGATTCGGATGAGAAAATCATGCCCGCCGGAGGCCACAGATTTGCCGTCGGGTGAAAATGCCACGGAGCTGACAATATCCGTATGTCCCTTCAATGTTGCCACCTGCCGAGCGGCGGCAACGTCCCACAGAATCAAGTCCTTGTCGTGCGATCCGGAAACGGCAGTCGCTCCATCCGGCGACGGCACCATGCACGTTAGATAAGCCGAATGCCCGGACATGGTTGACTTGAGTGTGCCGGATGCCGGATCCCACGTCCGCAAGGTTTTATCCAGACCTGCCGACAACAACGACGAGTCGCCGTTCTGAAAAACAACTGTGCAAATGGCCTCGCCATGACCTTTCAGACGAAACTTCTCGTTGCCGGAGGGCAGTTCCCAGATCTTGATCGACTTATCAAGACTGCCCGATGCGAGCAGACGTCCATCCGAGGAGAAGGCCACTGAGTACGCCGCGTTTTCATGTCGCAGCGTAAGAGTCGGTTCCAGAGTCACAGGCAGCTCTTTCAGACAAGTTCCGGCAGGGGCTGATACTTTGCGTGATCGATCAGATACTGCGGTCGTCCCGTCAGATCATCGATCGTCGCGCGATCGATGTCGAGTCCGAGGTTGTGATAAAGTGTCGCGAAGACTTCCTGAAAATGCACTGGGCGTTTCGTTGGGTACTCGGCCAGCGCATTTGTCTCCCCGATGACCTGGCCAGCGCGAATGCCTCCACCCGCCAGCAGCGCGCAGCCGACCTGAGGCCAGTGATCCCGACCGCCTTTATTGTTGATCTTCGGAGTTCGACCGAATTCACCCCACACAACGACTGACGTATCACGATCGAGTCCTCGGTCCTTCAGATCGTCCAGCAACGCTGACAATGCCAGATCCAGTGCCGGAATATGATCCCGCGCGTTGTCGAAATTTGTCCCGTGAGGCTGACCATGCCAGTCCCAGCGGCCAAACGACAAGGTCACGACTCTGGCACCGGCTTCCACCAGTCGGCGAGCCACCAGGAAATCCTCATTTCGCAACCATCCTGCGTCGCCGTACCCTGCCGGTTCCTTCGATCCGCGACCATATCGTTCCCGCAGCGCCGGATCTTCCATTTCGACGTCCAGTGCTTTGACGAGTTTGCCGGACGTCAGTATCTCGAATGCCTGTTGGTAACAGGCATCCATGCCATCAATGACGTCCGTAGATTCGAGTTGCCGGCGAAGCGCATCAATCTGTCCCAGCAACGATCGTCGATGACTCAGCGTCTGCTGCCTCATGTTGGGCAAAACCATATCGTTGCTGCCCG
>JAQBZS010000979.1 GCA_027622115.1 Planctomycetota bacterium
CTCGCAAATCGCGACTTTGCTGGCGGGGTAATCATTACGCCTCGCGGGATGGCTCCGTCTTCGTGGTCTTGGCCGCCGCGACAAAGATGATCGTGAACAACAAGTAGCCGATGCCGATCCCCGTGCCACGCTGGAAAACCTCACTCACCGGTTCTTGTGCCGCGAACAAGTAATCCACCGTGTTGCCGCTCACCTGATATGCGTGCGTCAATCCCGTGAAGGCCAGGATTGCCGCCACGGCGGACCAGCTTGCGGCCTGCATCAACTTGCGGTCCACCAAGCACGCGGCGATGGCGGCGAGCACCAGGCAAGTAAAAATGTAGCCTCGCTCCAGCACGATCAGTCCATTCAACAAGAATCCGTTGACCTCGATATCGGCGTTGCCGCTCAACAATGATTCAATTGTGGCACCGCTCATGTGGTTGGCGAACCACACAGTGGTAATTGCTCCGACCACGACCGTGGCACCCCAGGCCGCGATCGCGGGGAAGAAACCGAGTGCCACTGCGGGTGCATGTTCGGGTGGCGTGGATCGGAAGGCTTGTGCCGTGATGATGACACCGATCCACAGCACGATGGAGATCCCCGCCTCCAACGGCACCACGGCGTTGATCAACGTCACCGTGCCGGTCAAGCAAATGGCGGCAATCACCAAGCCGTTGAGCGTGGAATAGCCGGCTCGCGATCCGAGTTCCTTCCAGCCGGGATGGCCGATGTAGATCGTGGTCGGGAAGCAACTGCCGAAAAGTGCCGCGACAATTGTCCCCACGCCGTTCACGGCCAACGACGAACCCGTGTCGAATTCGTCACCGGAAGCAGATGCGGACTCGATGTTTTGCAGGCTGCCGATCACGTTGAACAGCCCCATCGGCACAATCACGGACAAGTACACGCCCCATTCGTTCGGCCGGCTCAACAACTCCCAGATTTCGTCGATGCACAAAACCGGCAGGTAGACACCCCAAGTGGCCGTGGCCTCCGAGATCGCGGACGCTTGCATGGGCGGACCCGCGAGGGATGCAGGCAAAACGTGAGGCAAGCTCCACGCGCACAAGGTTCCCAACACCACGGCGATCAAGCCGCCGGGAAGCCCACCGGGAAAGCGATGCCGAGCGAACAACGACAATAAAATCACGGCGAACGGCAACATGGCGATCAAGGGGCGATGATAGATCTGCAGCGCGAACGTCATCGAAATGAACCCGATCGCAATGCCGGCCAAAGTCGACAACAGCGCGGCCCGAGGCGTGTGTCGGCGAATTCTTTCGGCGACGAACGAACCCAGCAATTCGATCAGTCCGCTTCCCAGACACGCAATCAAGCCCATTTGCCAAGCCAACCGGGCGGCGGTGTCCGGCGAGTCGCCCGCTTGAATTGCTTTGGAATACGTCGGCAGCATCACGAAGAACACGAAGACAATCAGCGACGGTGTGTTGATCCCATACGGCAATGCGGTCACGTCATTCCGCCCGGTTCGTTGTGCCAGTCGTCTGGCTTGCCACGCATAGAAGACGTTGCCCAGCAGAATGCTGAGCGCGGCACCGGGAAGAATGCGCAGCAGCATCAATTCGGAATCCGGTGCCATCCCGCAATGCGCTCCGCACAACGCCAATATCAGCAGGAGTTGGACGATGTTGTCGATGAACAGACCGAAAAAACCGTCCAGATCACGGCGGGCAAAAAGGGGATAATGCGTTGCGGCGGGCATGTTCACGATGCAATTCGAGGACGGGCGCGGATGAATCGCGGCATGCAACACGATTCGCGTTGCGGTGCCGATTCAAGATCGCGCGATCGTGGAGACTCGATACAACGAATTCAAGCCATGCGATTTCATGGCGCGGTTCTCTCCAGCGTCCGTGGACGGCGCGACTTTACCCCGGAGCTTCGAGCATGCAATTTGTGAAAAAGGCAACCGAAACTTAGGGTTTCAAACGGACATTCAATCGATCAACCCAGGAGTTCATGGTATGTCATCCTCGGAACAACAGATTGGTCCTGCAACATGATGGATCGGCATCCCGAATCGCCAACGCGAATCCGCTATCTCATCGTGTCGGTGGCATTCCTGTCGGCGCTGTTGCTGTACCTGCATCGCTTTTGCATCACCTATGCCCAACGCTTCATTAAGGAAGATCTGGGGCTGACCAACGATCAGCTCAGCTATTGCTTCTCGGCGTTTTTCGTGGCCTATGCGTTGGGGCAGGTGCCGTCCGGCTGGCTGAGTGACCGCTTCGGCGCTCGGTGGATGCTGACCACATACATTATCGTTTGGTCCGGCTTCACGGCGTTGGTTGGCCTGACGACCGGCTTCGTCATGTTTCTGTTGCTGCGAGCCGCCGTGGGGTTGGGACAAGCCGGTGCCTATCCCACCAGCGCGGCACTGGTGGCGCGTTGGGTGCCCACGTCCGCACGCGGGAAGGCCAGCAGTTGCGTGGCGTTCGGCGGGCGAGTCGGCGGATTCATGGCTCCAATCGTCACCGTCTACATGGTCATCGCGTTCGTTCCGAAAGACGAAGGTCTTTTGGAAGACGGCGACTTAATGACCCGTGGATTAGGTGTTGAGTTGCAAGCGACGAGCTACGTGCAATCCGCTCGCATCAAAGCGCAAGACCAAGCAGCAAGCGAAGCGCCGAATTCGGATCGTTCGGTCCTTGGCGAGGAACCGGATCAACTCGCCGCGAACCTGGCCCGCTTCCGTGTCCGATCTTTGCTCGATCCCGAAAGCCTGGACGCGGCCAGTCACGTGGTTCCGATCGAAGTCCGCGAACGACAGACGCCACCCCCATCGGGCGACGCCGACACGTTGTTTCAACACATCAAGCAGTTGCAGAAACGCACGGAAGACCTCGGGACCGCTGCGGCCAACTCCGAGACCCCAGCGCATCGAATGACGCTCCGCACGGACTTGAATCGGTTGCTCGAACGCACAGACCTGTGGGATGCCCTCGACATTGACCTGATGCCGCTGGAACGCGAAGCGAAGCAATTGCGACGGCAAACGAGTCGCACGCAACAGGAAACGATTCGCTTAAATCGGCTGGTGCTCGAAGCCGCGTTTCCCAACGGCATCAAGAAACTTTACGTCCGCGGTTGGCGGAAGGTGATGTTTGTGTATGGGGCTGCGGGATTGGCGGTGGCGTGCGTGTTTTGGTGGGTCTTTCGCGAGCGGCCCAAAGAGCATCCCTGGTGCAATTCGGCCGAGCAACAACTTGTGGATCGCGATCGCCCCGTCGGCAACACGGACCTTGCGACAGGCGGCATTCCGTTGCGAGCCATCGTTCGCAGCCGGAATCTGTGGTTGATGTGCGGCAGCCAATTCTGCAGCAACATCGGCTGGGTGTTTCTGATGACTTGG
>JAQBZS010000980.1 GCA_027622115.1 Planctomycetota bacterium
TTTTCGCGCGAAGGAGTGGGGTCAACTGGCGGGCTTGTGGCACGATCTTGGGAAGTACCGTCCCGAGTTTCAGGAACGCATTCGCGGCAAGTGCATTCACGCTCCGCACGCTTCTGCTGGAGCCGCACTCGCGATGCAACGCAGTCCACAGGGCGGGTTGCCCCTTGCATTTGCGATCGCGGGCCATCATGCGGGCTGAGCAAATCTCAAGTCATCCGAATTTGGGCTCACTCCACTGCTGCGGTTGATCGCAGACGCGGGTGATCTTGTGGTGCAAGTTGAATCGCTCGCTGATGAGTCGGTCAGCAAAGTCGCCGTTCCGGTCCTTCCTACTTGGTTACAAGACAAGCTGGATCAAACTCGATCGACAACAGGGAACCATTCACCAGAAAAAGGTGTGCGAGCACTGGCGTTCTTCACGCGGATGTTGTTCTCCGCGCTGGTTGACGCGGACCGAATTCAAACGGCTGCGTTCTATGCGAATGCTGAAGGACGGACGCCGGACCACGAGAATCTTGAATACGATTCGTTGCATGAACTGCTGGGTCGTTTGGAGAGGCACATCGACCGTCTGGCGGCAGCGGCAGGCGATCAACCAAGTCCCGTCAATCGTCTCCGAGCCGACGTTCGCGACGATTGTCGACAGTCTGCCGATCAGAACCTGGGGCTCTTTTCGCTCACCGTTCCAACGGGCGGCGGCAAGACTTTGTCGGCAATGAACTTCGCCCTGCGGCACGCGATTCGAAACGGGATGGAGCGAGTCATCGTCGTCATCCCGTTTACGAGCATCCTTCGTCAAAACGCTGATCGATATCGTGAGGCGTTTGGAACTGATGTCGGCATCCTCGACGAACGCAACGTCCTCGAACATCACAGCGCAATCGACGAGCAACAACGTCGAGACGAAAACAGCGAGCAGGAGCTGCGGCGTCAACTCGCAGCCGAGAACTGGGACGCGCCGATCATCGTGACCACGACAGTGCAGTTCTTCGAGTCGCTGTTCAGTAACCATCCCTCGCGATGCCGCAAGCTGCATCGGATTGCAAACAGTGTTGTGATTCTTGACGAAGTCCAAACGCTCCCACCGGGCCTACTGCTCCCAATTCTTGAAGCGGTGCAGGAGTTGGCGGACGACTACCGATGCTCGATCGTGCTCAGTACCGCGACGCCACCAAAGTCGCGCCCCTCGCGGGCGCGTGGATTGAAACCTCGACGAAATTGTGAATGGCGGCTGGAGTGCCACTCGGCAACGTCAGCTTCATGCCCTACGACGGTTACCTTGGTACGGACGTCGATACGCTGGACTACTTCGAGACGTGTCTCAAAGACAGCGGCAGTGGGCTCGATCTGCCGGCGGCTGTTGTCGTCGAGACTGTTCAGGGCGAAGGCGGAATCAACAAAGCCAGTTTCGAATGGCTGCAGCGGCTCGAAGGACTCTGCCAGGAATTCGACATGCTGCTCATCGTCGATGATATCCAGGCTGGCTGCGGTCGTACGGGAACGTATTTCAGTTTCGAAAAAGCCGGCATCGTGCCGGACATCGTCACGCTGTCGAAATCGCTCAGCGGGTACGGCCTGCCGATGTCGGTCGTGCTGATGAAATCGGAACTCGACGTGTGGAAGCCGGGCGAGCACAACGGAACATTCCGCGGCAACAACCTGGCGTTCGTATCGGCGGAGGCGGCGATCGAGCTGTACTGGAAGAATTGATTCTCACCCGCGAGGTCGCCCGCAAAAGCGAACTGATCCGCGACCGGCTGCAGTTGATTGCCGACGACACCACAACTGTTGAACTTGACGTTCGTGGACGCGGCATGATGCTGGGGCTCGGCTGTCCCGATTGTCCGGCTCTGGCCGATGCCGTCAGCGCGGCCTGATCATCGAAACCAGCGGCACCGACGACCACGTGCTGAAACTGCTGCCACCGCTGACCATTGAAGACGACCAGCTCGAACGCGGTCTGGACATCATCGAGGAATGCTTCAGTGAGGTGTTGAACAATTCGTCGATGCAGCGGCAGCTCGAACTGGCACACGCCGGTTGATCGCCATCACACTCAAGAAAGTCAGGCAGAGAAGTCAGACAAGAACAGGACACGAAACGGAACACTTCATGATTGTCAGAGAACTTAACGACGTCATTGGCAGCGAACGCGACGTGCATGGCGAAACATGGAACAGTCGGAGGTTGTTACTGGCTGGTGAAAAGATGGGATTTTCGCTGCACGACACGCTGATCCACGCCGGCACGGAAACGACCATGTGTTACGAGAATCATCTCGAAGCCGTGTACTGCATCGAGGGCGAGGGCGAAATCACGGTACTTCCCGATGGGCCGACTTATCCCATTCGGCCCGGCACGGTTTACGCGCTGGATCAGCATGACCGGCACTGCCTGCGGGCAACGACGCAACTGCGAATGGTGTGCGTGTTCAATCCACCGGTAACCGGCACCGAAGTTCACGATGAAAGCGGAGCGTATCCAGCGGCCGCTGCGGCGACATAAAGGACGCATCCTCGAAAGTAGTGTCAGCCATCGGATGCAATCAGCTGAGTACTTGCCTTTGCTCACCAGCATTCGATGGCTGTCTCTTTCTATGTGACGTCACGCGAAGGGCCGGTTCCTACCGGTCGCGTTCCAGACAATCGAATCGGCCGGTGGGAACCGGACGCACTGGAAAATGGAATGAAGAATGGAATGCCGACGACAACGTTTGAGAACGCCCGAATTCATCGCGGAGTATCCATCATGAACACGTCGCAGTCACCCTGGACCCGCACGCCGTCGCTGGCTGGCGTCGCCTGGTTAGTCGCCGCGGTCAAACGAGTGGAGGAAGTTCTGCTCTCGTCCATGATTCTGCTGATTGCGGGCCTGACGATTGCCAACGTGGTCAGCCGAACTGTGACCGGCATCAGCCTGGCGTTCACGGAAGAGCTGTCGCAGTTCCTGATCGTCGGGGTGACGTTCGTGGGACTCAGCTACGCCACCGGACGGGGACGTCACATTCGAATGACCGCTCTCTACGACCAGATGTCCGAACGCAATCGAAAGGCGATGATTGTCATTATCTCCACGGTAACTTGCCTGCTCTTGCTCGCTCTGGCGGGCTACTCGTGGCACTACATTGCGACGGTTCGCTTTCTGAATTCCGTTTCGCCGGTGCTGCAGGTGCCGCTGCATCTTGTGTATCTCGTAGTACCGCTGGGACTGATTCTCGCCGCCATTCAGTATGGACTGACTGTCGCTCGAAACTGTCTCTCTGACGGCGTCTACCTCTCGTTCGACGTGAAGGACAAATACGATCAAACCGGGATTGGCGACACGTGACGCATTCAGCACGCGGAGACTT
>JAQBZS010000981.1 GCA_027622115.1 Planctomycetota bacterium
CCAAGAGTTTCGATCACCCGCGATTCCGAAAGTCTTGGCGACTTTCGCTACCATGAAATCGGGAGTTTATCTCGGGCCAATTCCAAGGCTCTATGAGCCTGGTCGGCGAAAGACGTTGTCGCGCGATTCGCCGCTCGTCCCCCGTCGCCGCCAGCCGAGCACGCGCCTCCATCGCCGTCGCCAACTTGTCCGGCTTCCGCTCCGTCTCCAGCATCTTCAGCCAGTGCAATTACGGCGTCCCGTCGAAGGTCCGTTCGTCGCTGCTGTTCGGCTGCGGCGGACTCGGCCGCGAAATGTCCTCGCCAGACTTCGCGGCATCGGGCTTCGACGTCGTCGAATCACCTTCCGCTTTGTCTTCCGACACTGCGTCGGTGCCTTCTTCCCATTGAGTCACCTCAATCCCCGCCGATTTCAGGGCCGAGTTGATGGCGATTCGCAGTTCGGATTCCTTTTGCGTTTGCGAAGCTTCTCGGTGACAGCGTTGCGAGGGATCGCGAACTATCGCCATCACGATCACAGCCCCCTTGCCAGCTTCGCGGAAGTTGACGGTCACTCCGTTTAACGCATTCAAGTTTTGGACGAGCTTGCTGTAGCCCGGATTCGTTCCGAGTCCCGGCAAGACCTGCGAGCCGCCGTAGATGTCAATGACAATCTTCTCGTTCTGAATTTTCGCAGGTGGTGGCAGGATCGTTGAATTCGACTGCGGCTGTTTCGCTCGGTACTCGGCAATCAGCCGTTCGATGAACACGGCCGGGATCGCTGAGAGCAAGACCAATTGTCTGGGTTCTTTAGCGGTTCGTGTTTCTGGATCCCTCATCATCCCCGGTTCCGGGCGAGTCAGTCCGACCAGGCGGTTGGAAAGACTCATGACGGGTAAGCCGCTGTCGTTGAGGTCATGATCGTGCCGGAGCAGCAACATCCGATCTTCCAACGGTAATTTCGGATCAGGCGAGTTTCGACGACGGTCGATGGATTCGATCGTCACCGCTTGGCACATTCGGTTTGGGAAACACAATTGGACGATTTGCATCATGCCCGGCGGATTGGAGTCGAGCGCCACGAAACTGATTCCCGGCAACGGGCGTTTCAACCGCAGCAGCGAGAGATCCCCGATGGGATCCTGAGCCACCACCTCTGCATCAATCTCGACGGGACCGACCGCGGTGATTTGCAGGGCATTGTGAAACACGTCCCGATGCGGCATAGCGACCAATCCATCCGGCGAGACACAGACCCCTCGGTAGTAATGGACCGCCACGATGTCTGACTTCTCGCCACTTTCCAGCGTGAAGTTCGTGACTCGGCTGCGGACCTCGAAGCGCACCATCGGGAGTTCCTTGGGAGTCTTGTCGGAAGCGAGGTCGGTCACGCCCTGCAACCACGGGCCAGGAATGTCGATCGCGGAAGTTGGACCGAGCGAACGGAAACCGTTTCCAGCCTTCGCAGCGCCAGTTTCAATTTTTGAACTTTGAGCCGGTCGCGCTTGGGATGAGTCAACGGACCACTTCAGCACATCCCCTTCGATCAACTCAGTCGCACGGCGGTTGATGATCTTCTCGCGAAGTTCCTTGCGCTGGCCGATCTGGCGTTCGAGGCGGCTGAGGCGGGATTGCAGTTCTTTCACCTGGAGTTCTTCCAATTGCAGCTTCAGGTCGAACGCGGTGCTCAGCAGGTTCTTGAGTTTGCGTTGATGCTCGGCAATCGGCTGCCGGTTCTGCTCAGCCTGCCCGTTCGCTTGGAGTTGCCGAATCGTCGCTGCCTCAGCCGCCGCAGCGGACTCTTGAGCGGCAAGCTGCTCGACCAACTGCTTGGCGGCGGGTGAGTTGGGGATTCCGATTGTTGCGAGAGCACGCGCGGGCATGCTTTCGGTTCGTGCATCCGGCTCGGCCGCCGTTGGCTTTGGCAATCCAACGGGCGCATTCGTCAACCTGGGAGTCTCGGACTCCTGCTTCTGAAACTCCCGCTCCACGAGTGCGAGCAGTTGCCCGAGTTCTTCCAGCACGAGTGGAGGAGCCTCGATCTTCAGTCGCTTGCCTTCTTCGTAATCAAGCACCTTGGCTCCGCGCGGCCCGAAGTGTTCTACCAGCAATTTGGAGATCGACGTCGCCGGTTGCAGGCTGATCTGCACCGGCTTCCCCAGATCGACAGGGGGCGGCGATGCCGGCACGGTGACGACCGGTGCATCCTTCGGCTTATCGATCGCCGCCTTGATCAAGGGCAGCACGGTTATCAACGGAACGGCGATGCTCTCTGGCTTTGGGTTCGTTCGAGACGTCATGAAAAGTCCCAGAGGCTCGCCGAGTTCCGAGACCATCAAGCTGCCGAATTCTGACAGCGGAAACTTGACGTCCGTTTGAATCAATTTGGTTGAGTCGGGATCTCCAAAAACGAATGACGTTGACGTGACTCGCCCATCGAACTTCCCCCGCGAAAGCGGCGATGTGACGAGCAACACCTTGTCGCCGACTCGTGCTTCGCGACTCTTGGCGAACGAGACGGCAACCAGCGGCCGAGGACTTTGGACTTTTAAGATCATCAGCTTGAGCGTCTCATCGCTGGCGACCAGTTCTGCAACGAACTCTTGGCCATACACCGACCGATTGCCCGACTGATCGTTGGCGTCCGGTTCTGCAAAGAAGTTTTGGTCTTTCGCCATCCAAACCTTGAACTTCATTGTCCTGGCTTGGGCGTCAACCATCGGGGTCACGATGTAGCCCCGAGGATCAACCACAACGCCGGAATGTCCGTTGAGATTCGGAGCGTCCTTTCCGGTCTTCGGGTCAAGCCGAGTCACCGTGACGATCGACGAAGTAAACGCTTGGATCGACTTCGGTATCTCTGGGCCGGCCTCCCCATCGGTAGGAGTTGGCTGTTCTGAATTGGTAGGAAGGTTTGCCGACTTGACGGCCTTGCCAACCGGCTTGCTCTCCTGCGCTGTGATCGTTGCCGCCGCGATCAAGCCGAGGATCACCACCCAGCCACGCAGACACGAAGTCCGCCAGCCGACCATGCGATGCGCTGTGAGTTTCATGATTGTCCTTTCAAGACGATGATTCGACTTCACGAATTCATTCCAAGTCCCTCTTCGCGTCGGCATCGAGTTGTTCGATCGTCCGCGCCGTGTCATCGAGTTCTGATTGCGTCGCGTTCCATTCCAACAGCGGGTCGAGCGTGGATGGCTCGGTGGTGGATTGGCTTGGTTCGTTCACGATTGGTTTCTTCGGTGGCCACACCGCCGCGAGCATGATCGCGATGAGCACTGACGCGCTAACGAGGAGCCAGCGGATAGTCGTCTTTCGCTCCGCGAAAGCACGTTCTTTCGCGGAGCGAAAGACGACAC
>JAQBZS010000982.1 GCA_027622115.1 Planctomycetota bacterium
ACGGCCGGGACGGTGCAGCTTGGTGATGCCAACAGCGGCGCGATTACTGTCAGTTCGGCGATCACGCATCCGAACGATCTGGCACTCACGACCGGCGCGGGTGTGACGTTCAACAACGTCGTGACGCTGGCGATGGACAAGAGCCTGACCGCCAATGCCGTCGGGACGATCAACCTGCCGAACGCGAATGCCGATCTTTCCGCCACGGGCTCAGGAGCGATTTCGCTGACGACAGCACGGGACTTCGCGATGTTCACGGCTTCCGGATGGAGCATCAAGACGCAAGACGGCGACATCACGCTGAATGCCAATCAGCAGGCATCGCGAACTGCGGGGGATTTTTACGGCCTTCAGGCGAACGGTGGCCTCATCGAGGCGACAGGCGGCGGGGCGATTGTGATCAATGCGCGGGGGTGCATCGGTGGCGTCTCGAACGCCGGGGTGGCAATCGATCCGAATACCACGGTCAGGACCAACACGGGTTCCATCACGATGGTTGGCGTCGGTGCGATCGATGGCGGGGCCGGGAATCAGGACAATGGCTTGCAGGTGCATAACGGCAGCACCGTGGAGAGCACGGGCGGCGGCTCGATCGATCTGACTGGGACGGCGGGAACGTTTGGCGTGGGCATTCGTGTGTTGTTCAACGGCGTGGTGCGTACCACCGGCGCGGGTGCCATTACACTGACCGGCACGGGCGGCGGTTCGGTGCCTGCGATTGCAGCCAATAATATCAATTACGGTGTCTCGGTCGATTTGGGAACCAACGCGAGCGGCAACGCGGTATCGAACAGCGGCAATGGCACGATCACGATCAATGCCACCGCCGGTAACAACCGCGAGGCATTCTTTACGGGTCGCGGCGGTACGAACCGCATCGGTTTCGACGGCACCAATGCCTACTCGGGCGACATCATCATCAACGCCGACTCGATGAGCATTGACGACGCGACCATCGAGACCACAGGCAGCGTTACGCTGAACCAGAAGACCAACGGCACACTGATCAACCTGGGCGGAGCGGATGTACTGACCAGCAACCCGTTGACGCTGGGCCTGACGGATGCCGAGTTGGATCAAATCACCGCCGGCACGCTCAACATCGGCGACTCGAACAGCGGCACGATCACCGTGAGTGCGGACATCACTCGTGCGGCGAACACGAACGTCAACCTGACAACCGGCAGCGGCAACAACATTGCCTTCGGCGCGTTCTCGTTGAACGCAGGCAGTGGCGGCGACGTGACGTTGACCACCAGCGGCAGTGGAGCCATCACCACCAGCAACAACTCCGGCACGGATCTCACGGCCGATGATGTGACCTTGACCGCCGGCTCGAATGGCATCGGCTCGACGACCAACTTCCTGCGTCTGGCGGCGACGACCATCGCGGCGACAACAAGCGGCAACGGCAGTATCAACCTCGTCGAAGCCGACAGCGTCAACATTGGAGCCAACGATCTGGATGCCGGCAGCGGCACCATCACGCTCGGAGGCGGCACGTTCCTGACGACCGCCACCGGCTCCCTCCTCAGCGCCGTGACGGTCCAGAGCGGAGCGACGCTCGGCGGATCCGGCACCGTGGGCGACAGCGTCACGATCAATGACGGCGGAAGTTTGGCTCCCGGTTCTTCCACCGCAAAGTTGACCGTCGATGGCAACGTGACGTTCGCCGACGGTTCGCGGTTTGACGCCGAGATCAACGGTCTGACGGCGGGGACACAGTACGACCAGTTGATCGTCACCGGCGCATCACGAACCGTGAATCTTGGCAATGCGCGGCTGGGATTGTCCGGTTCGTTCGTGCCGGAACCGGGTGATGCATTCACGCTGGTGGAATTGGTCGATGCGTCCTCGACCCTGAGCGGAACATTCCTGGATTTGGCGGAAGGCCAACTGGTAACGGTCGGCGGGACGTCATCACAGATCAGCTACGCCGGCAACGACGCCGTGCTGAGCACCAGATTCCTGATCGGCAATCGCGTGTTCGAAGACCGCAACGGCAACGGCCTGCACGATCCGGGTGAACCCGGCGTCGCCGATGTCACCGTGCGTCTGCTGGATGCCGTCGGTACCACCACGCTGGCGACAACCACGACATCGGCTGACGGGACTTATGCGTTTCGGCCAGCCAGTCTGGGCACGTACACCGTCGAATTCGTGAAGCCCGCCGGATTCAATTTCACGTCGCCGAATCAGGGCACGGACACTCGTATCGACAGCAATGCCGATCCGACGACCGGCCGCGCGTCCGTCACGCTGTCATCCGCCAACCAGCTGGATGTCACGATCGACGCCGGGCTGTCCGTCGAGACCACGCTGGCCGCCATCAGCGACACCGTGTTCCGCGACGACAACAGCAACGGCGTGCAGGACTCGGGCGAGCCCGGTTTGCCGGACGTCACCGTGCGGCTGCTGAATTCCGCACTGGCCACGATCAATACCGACACGACGGACGCCAACGGACACTACGACTTTCAGGGGTTGCTGGCGGGAACTTACTTTGTTGAATTCGACCTGCTGGCCGGATTCGAATTCAGCGCGAAAGACCAGGGTGGTGATGACGCGCGAGACAGCGACGCGAATCCGTCCACGGGCCGGACGGACGCCATTGCTCTGACCGCTCAACAGAAGCGGATCGACGTCGACGCCGGCATGCAGCGACGTTCCGATCTGGGTGCCATCGGCGATCGCGTGTGGCGGGATCTCAACGCCAACGGGATCCAGGATGCTGGCGAACCCGGCCTCAACGGCGTCGCCGTGGAATTGACGGATTCCGCAAGTCAGACAACTCGGCAGACGACGGCAAGTGGTGGTCGTTATCTGTTTGAAGGACTGTCCGCCGGTACGTACGACGTACGCGTGGTTGCTCCCGCGGGACTGGAATTCACGGTTCAGGATGCGGGCATCAATGACGCGGCCGACAGTGACGTGAGTCCTTCAACGGGCCGCGTCTCCGTCACTCTGGCCACTAACGAGAACATTTTGACCGTGGACGCCGGGCTCAAGCCGATTCCCAGCACGAGCACGATCGGCGGAGAGGTCTGGCAGGACGTCAATGCCAACGGGCTGCGCGACCGCTTCGAGATCGGACTCGGAAACGTAACCGTCACTCTGCTGGATTCAACCGGTTCCGAGCAACGTGGCACGACAACCACGCTGGCGGACGGCACCTATCGCTTCGGTTCGCTGCCCGCGGCAACGTACGTGGTCCGATTCACTCCCGCCGGCGGACTGATATTTACCACCAAAGATGCCGGCACCGACGACAGCATCGACAGCGACGCCGAACTCGACAACGGTGAAGCGATCGTTACGGTTGCCGCGGAC
>JAQBZS010000983.1 GCA_027622115.1 Planctomycetota bacterium
TCCGAGTTCAAAACCTGCTTGAACTGTTTCCCGTGTCAACCCGAGATTTTCAACACGCTACGGTGGAGTCAACCCGTTGTCTCGCAGGCAAATGCCGCTCCTGGAAAGAATCGTTCAACTGGGCTTCTCTCGCTAAAACACAAACGCAATCATTCCGCACGTTTCCGGCACCTGGAAGACGAGCAAGAAGGTTTCTCATGCTACGACGGACCCCACTGTCCGCCTGGATTCTGTTGCTGATTGTGCTGCTGGCCGCAGGCAATCTGGCGGCTCAGGAAAAAACAACGGATTCGCCGGAGCAGCCCGAGGCGTCGCAAGAATTCGCCGACGCGATGCCGAATTTCCGAGATCTGCTGAAGGGCGGCGGCGTCATCGGCTACACGATCGTGGCATTGATGGCCGTGATGAGCTTGGCCATGGTGTCGTTGATTGTCGAACACGTCATCAGCATTCGCCGCGGCGCGTTGATGCCGGCGGGACTCGCCGAAGAAGTGCATCGCTGCCTTTCGG
The DNA here is from genome assembly GCA_027622115.1 of Planctomycetota bacterium. Taxonomy (GTDB): domain Bacteria; phylum Planctomycetota; class Planctomycetia; order Planctomycetales; family Planctomycetaceae; genus JAQBZS01. The sequence goes on from JAQBZS010000983.1 coordinate 511, forward strand.
AAAACAACTTTCAACAGGCTCGACAGCAATGCAAACTGAATCCGTCGTTTACGGGTCAGGTGTTGGACGCCGGGTTGAGCGAGGTCAAACTGGGTTACTCCGCCGTGGAAAAAAGCATGGAAGACGCCGCGACCGAGCAGGCGGCTCGACTGTTTCGCAAGATCGAATACCTCAACGTCATCGGAACGTTGGCTCCAATGCTCGGTCTGATGGGAACCGTCTGGGGCATGATCCTGGCGTTCGTGCAATTCGAACATAAGGCGAATCCACAGGTCGCGGATTTGGCTCCGGGCATCTACAAGGCACTGCTGACAACGCTGATGGGATTGGCGATTGCGGTGCCGGCTTTGGCGTCGTTCGCGCTGTTCCGCAATCGGATCGACGGTCTGGTGGCCGAATCGTCCCTGGTGGCGGAGCATGTGTTTTCGGACTTCAAGCACAAGCTTTCTGGACGAAAACGGCCGAACAAACCACCGACGCCGACATCGGGTCAGTCCGGTGGGATTCCGCCGGTGGCCATCGAAAAACCACGGACGAGTTAAGTTGGATGTTACTTTCCGGGGTCTGGCTTACGAATTTCAGATTTGGCGGTTTGTTATCGTGGGTGAATTCCGGGGCGGACGTCCGCCAAATCTGAAGTACGTAAGCCAGACCCCGACCACCCATCTCAACCCACAACACGGTTCACGGACGAACCATGCTCAACCGACCGACGACGGACTATCGCTCGCCCAATGACGAGTCGCGTTGGCACATCGATCGACGACCGACTTTGCGGTTGTGTTTGATGTTCGTCGCGTTCTTGCTTCCAATGACGGCCATCGTGTGGAGGCTCGTTTCATTGCAATCTCGTGCTGCGGAATCGTTCATCGCCGAGTTCGAGCAAACCTTCGAATCCTACGAGCCCATCCCCTGTCGCGACGGCAGAATCCTCGCCGCCGATGGACGCATCTTGGCCGAAGACGTCCTCCGTTTTGACGTCCACGTCCACTTTCGTTGGCTGCAAGACCCCGTCGATCAACGCTGGCTGATTCAGCAGACCAACCACCGATTGACTCGCGCGGAACGGCGTGTTTCCAGTCGTGTCGAAGAAACTCGCTCGGCGATTGTTGCTGAACGACAAGACGCGTGGACTCGACTCGCCGATCTCACGCAGACTCCGCCTGCCGAACTTGTCCGCCGTCGAAAAGCCGTGCAACAACGCGTCGAAAAGATGATCCGCCGAGTTGAAGAAGTGCGCCGCGATCGGGAACGGACCGCAGGCTCCGACGAAGAAACATCGGCGACGCGTCGTGCGTGGAACCGGTTTCGGCAAGAAATGACAACTCCGCCCAAACGCAGTTCGTCCGAACCGATCGAATTGAAAGAGGAACAGGATTATCACCCGCTACTCTCGAATGTGCCGTTCGAAGTGGCGGTCGAGATTGAAGCGCATCCCGAGTTGTATCCCGGTGTTCGCATCACGACGTCCTCGGAACGCGTTTATCCTCAGGGTCGATTGGCCGCGCATGTGATCGGTTTGCGCGGTGCCGTGACCGGCGACGAAGTGCGGGCTCGGCAGATCCAATTTCCGGACGGTGATCCGCTGGATTATCAAACGGGCGATCAGATCGGCAGAAGCGGCGTCGAACGGTCTTACGATCTAGCCCTGCGCGGCCTGCGCGGGCGTCGGCTGTTGGTGAAGAACCGACGCGGCGAAGTCTTACGCACGGAATTGCTGCGAGAACCACGAGACGGTCGAGACGTGCAACTCACGTTCAATCTCGATCTGCAAGAACGTGCCGAGGGGATACTGGCCGTCGCCTTGGGGGATGCGACTTCCGCGGAGCCGAATTCGATTCAATTGGCGTCGCATTCGACAACGAACGACGATCGTCCGGTCGGTGGTTGCATCATCGTCATGGATGTGTGGACCGGGTCGCTGGTGGCGATGGCATCCGCGCCGACGTTTGATCTTGAGGCGTACCGACGGGGTGACGCCGAAGCCATACCGCGCTGGGAATCCGATCGCCGACATCCCTTCGTGCATCGCGCCGCGCAAATGGCGCTGCCGCCGGGTTCCGTGTTCAAGACGTTGTCATCAGTGGCCATCCTGGAATCTGGAATCATCGACCCGGATGCAGCACTGGAATGTCGCGGCTATCTGGACAATCCATCGAGTCATCGCTGTTATCGAGGCATCGGCCACGGTGACACGACTTTGGCGTATGCGATTTGCCGTTCGTGCAATGTGTATTTCTTTGACCGAGCCCGCCGGATCGGAGCGCGGCGGTTGCATGACTGTGCTCAACGATTCGGTTTCGGACAGCCGACCGGCATCGACATCCCCGGCGAACGACCCGGTCACTTGCCGTCACCCGCTCAACGGCCGTGGTACGAAGGCGACACGATGGGCCTGGCAATCGGGCAATCAAGACTCACCACCACGCCGCTGCAAGTCGTGCGAATGATGGCGGCGGTCGCTAACGACGGACTCCTGGTGACGCCGCATGTCGCCGATCCGACGACAACTTTGATCTCGGGCGCGCAAGCGACGCCGGGCGAAGTCCTGCCGACCGATGCTCGCAATCGACGCTGGAAGATTCCGCAGATCGAACCGCACATCTTGGAACGCGTCCGTGAAGGACTGGACATGGTGGTTCAGAATCCACGGGGAACCGGCTACGGTCGAGTGCGATTGGACGAGATCGCCATCGCGGGCAAAACCGGTACGGCCGAGGCCGGCGGTGGTCGACCGGACCATGCCTGGTTCGCGGGTTATGTGCCGGCCCAACAGCCGCGCTACTCGTTTGTGGTCGTGTTGGAGCATGGAGGCTCC
>JAQBZS010000984.1 GCA_027622115.1 Planctomycetota bacterium
ATATATAATGGCGTGCCGATCATCTGGCCGTAGGCGGTGAATAGCGTCTTCTCCGTCAACTGCTGGCTCAGCGCCTTTGAGATGCCGAAGTCGATCACCTTGGGAGCCGGCCTGTCGTCGCGCATCGTGACCATGACGTTCGACGGCTTCAGGTCGCGATGGATGATCCCCTCCTCGCTACGAGTTCTTCAAACAGGTTACCGATGTCTTTCGGAAAGATGGCCGTGCGGTTCCGGTCTTCAACGACAAACATCTGTCATGGAAATGGGAATGGGCCAAAGAGATGGTCGACATTTCGCGCGAGTTAAACTTCGCTTTCACGGCCGGTTCGTCTCTGCCGGTCACCTGGCGGATGCCGGCGATCGACATGCCCTACGGAGCCGAAGTCGAAGAACTCCTGGGAGTCTCGATCGGAAGCATCGACAGCTACGACTTTCACGCGTTGGAAGTGATCCAGTGCATGGCCGAGCGGCGCCGAGGCGGCGAGACCGGAGTCGTCGCGATGCAGGCTCTTCGCGGAGACGCCGTTTGGAAGGCGATGGAAGCGGGCCACTGGGCTGGCGGCGGATGGGACCCAAAACTCTTCGAGGCCTGTTTGTCACGCAGCCACACGTTGGCTCAGCCCGAATCGTTCAGTCATCGCTATCCGACTCCGGCACAAATCCGCGAATGGGTCAAAGATCCGGTCGCCTACCGCTACGAGTACGCCGACGGCGTGAAGGCGACGATGCTGATGATGAACGGCCTGATTGGCGACTTTACTTTCGCCGCGCGGCTGAAGGGGGAACCGGAGCCGCTCTCGACGTTGTTCTATCTGCCGCCGACCCCGAACGTGACCTACTCGGCGTCGTTGATGTCGAAGGCCGAAGAAACATTCCTGACCGGCAAGTCGCCCTATCCAGTCGAGCGAACGCTGCTGACAACCGGCCTTGTGGAAGCCGGAGTCCGTTCGCTCGGCACGGGCCAGAAGCGGCTCGAAACACCGCATTTGGCGATTCACTACGAAGCTCCGCGCGAATCCACGTTCGCCCGCTCGTGATCGGCTGAGCGCGAACGAGGAGCGAGGTACGTTCGGTCTGGAAATTGTGGCCTGAACCAGGCTGAAATTGTGGTTCGAGGCAGAGGACGCTCAGAACGCAGTCGCACCTGGTGTTCGAGAAGTTCACGCTGGACGACCTCTTGAAACGATGACAGCTCCGTGAGAAAGGAGTCAACGATGCCCCGACTGAGAATGACTCAGCGCTTGACATGTTACCTGCTTCTGCTCGCGTGGTGTTTCGTTTCGATCGCCGGCGGCGAAGAACCCGCAGTTCGTTTTTCCGAACGCCTCATCGCAGACAAATACGGTTACACGTTCGGCGTCGCGGCCTATGACCTCGACGGCGACGGCGACCTCGACCTCACGAATGTGGACATCGTCGGCAAGAACCCGAGTGCAGCTTCACTGCTATGGTTCGAGAACGACGGCAAGGGAGCCTTCCGGAGGCATGTCATTCACGAAAAGGAAGACGGCTGGCTGGAACGTCACTCCATCGGCGATCTGAATGGTGACGGGCGTCCCGATATCGCTGTCGTGAGCAATCGTGACGGTTTGCTGCTGTGGTTTGAGCACCCCGGTGAGAACGTCACCGGGACGTGGAAGCGGCACGTCATTACAACAAATTGTCCGAAAGCTTATGACGTGGTTCTCGCCGACATCGACGGCGACGGAGATGTCGACGCTGCCTCGGCCGGATACGTCAGCGGTACGATCGCATGGTACGAGAATCCAGGCTCCGACAGGCTTGACCGCGAATGGCCGAAGCATGTTATCGACACGACATTGACGGAGAACCGCACGATCCGCTTGGGTGACTTCAATCGTGACGACCACAACGCCTGCCACTACATCCAGACCGGCCATCCATTGCCGCCGGCACAACGTGGAGCGGCTATGGTGGATGCTACCGAAAAAGACTGGCCAGCCATGGGGTCGGTTGTGGAATACCTTGACCAGCAAGCGGGCGCCATTCCGCCAGGTGGGCCGGGCCGGGACTTCCCCAGTTATGTGTATTTGCCGAATCCGCTCGGTCACATCCAGGGCTATGACCGCTCGGGCCAGTACGCCGGTTGGCTCGGGCGCTCTTACAATGCCCTGGCCACCAAAATTGCCAAGCGAGACAAGGACGATAACCCCTACTTCCGAGAGTGCGCGGACGACGAACTTGATTTTCGGGTGCAGGGCTGCGAGATGCACGAAGGGATGACGCTGGACCGCAACGCGGGTCGGGTCAGCCTTCTTGAGCAGTTCGACGAGGGGCGTCGAATGCTCGAGCGATCGCGATCTGTGCTTGCCTACAATCGGGTACAGCAGCGGGCCCTGGACCTGGTCACGTCGGAAAAGATGCGAAACGCTTTCGACATTCGCCAGGAAGCAGCGAGCCTGCGCGACCGGTACGGGCGGCACCTGTTTGGTCAGTCCGCGATGATGGGACGTCGCATGCTTGAAGCGGGAGCACGCTTTGTGACGGTCCTTTGGGACTGCCCGGACGGATACAGTTGGGACAGCCACCGCAACTCGAACGATGTCGGCAAGTACCTCCTGCCGGGACTCGATCAAACCTTCTCCGCCCTGCTCGAGGATCTGGAGGATCGCGGACTTCTCGACGAAACCCTCGTGGTTTGCGTCGGTGAAATGGGGCGAACTCCGAAACGGGACACGGCCGAGTGGGGACGTGGCCATTGGAGTTACTGTTTTCCTGCCGTGCTGGCCGGCGCAGGGGTACGAGGGGGAATTGTCTACGGCCAATCGGATGCACAAGCCGGCTACCCCACTGAAAAACCGGTCACCCCGGAACAGCTTACTGCCACGATCTTCCACGCCCTGGGCATTCCACCGGAAACGCGAATCCTCGATGCCTTGAACCGCCCTTTCCCTGTGGTCGATCGAGGACAACCGCTCCTGGATCTCTTCGGCTGACACTTGAGAATCGCGATCGCATGAATCGTGAGCCCGACGACCGCGCGCTCTCAACTGAAATACACCTTGCGATCCCAGGGCTGAGACGGCCACAGCGTTTCAAGATGGTCGCAGCAGTCGATTCGGTTGCGAATCGAGCTGCGAGACGCCGATCTGTTCGGTTTTCAATTCCAGGCGAACTCTTGAAGCGATGACGGCTCCGTGATGGACGTGTCTTGCACCAACTCGCACACGAGTATCAGCGCGGTTGTGGCAACGTCCCATGGAGTGTGTGGTCATCCAATACGGCGATTTTCATGGATCATGCTCAGCCCAGCTGGGAACCAAACAGTTTCACGGCATTGTCTCGCAGGATCAG
>JAQBZS010000985.1 GCA_027622115.1 Planctomycetota bacterium
TTAATGCTCGCGGATCGAGGGCAGGTGTTTGGGCTTAGGGTGTTGAAAACTGGCTCTTGACTGACGAATTCTTTGGCGCAGGTTTCGTGCAAGGGGTTGGCTGGGGTCGGGTGGTTCAAAGTTCCTGACCCGAGATTCTCAACACACTAATAGTTTGGGCTCCCGCAGAAACGCCTGCGCCTACGGCTACGGGTTAAACCGCCCGACCCCAGCCCGTTATCTGCCGCTCGCCAGAATTCGCTTGATTTTCGACCGGCGACACTTGTGCAAACGCACGCAAATTGATCATTTGTCGCAACAGGAACCAGAGGCCGGGCAGTCGGCTTCTCCCGGCGTCAAGATGGACGGATACAAAGCTTGCGGGCACACTCGGGACCGTCAAGACTGTCGGGTCTCAACTCGCGAACACCAAGCCAAGTAAAGGGAATTCAAAATGGCGCCGCTGCGGACTCTGTTGAGTGTGGCTGTCGTTTGCGGCTGTTTGATCCAGGACGCGACGGCTCAGCAGCCTGGAATGACGGGATTCGTCAAACGCGTGTTTCGCGATGACGATGGCGAACACAAGTACGTCGTCTTCGTACCCAAGGGCTATCACGCCCCGAACAAGCCACCAAAGAAGTGGCCCATCATTTTGTCGCTGCATGGAGCGGGCGAACGTGGTAACGACGGCACCAAGCAATTGGCGATTGGTCTGGCGCTCTCGATTCGCGCCCGCATTGACACATACCCCTTCATCGTGGTGTTTCCGCAGTGCGAAGATGTCAAAGGCCGCATTCTCACGGCTTGGGCATCCGATTCCAAAGACGGCAAACGGGCACTGCGGATTCTCGAACAGGTCGAACAAGAATTCTCTGTCGATCCACAGCGACGAATCCTCACCGGTTGGTCGATGGGCGGTTACGGGGCCTGGAATCTCGCGGCAACCGATCCAGACCACTGGGCCGGCGTGATACCGGTTTCCGGCGGTGGCGAAAACCTGCCTGCCGCGCGGTTGACGAGTCTGCCGATTTGGGCATTTCACGGTCTCAAGGACAGCATCGTACCGGCGTCGGAAACCAAGAAGGCGATCGCCGCAGTCGAAGCTGCCGGTGGGTCGCCGACATTCACGGCGGTCGAAGACGGCGGACATGACATTTGGGCCACGGTCTATTCGAGCAATCAATTGATCGAATGGATGCTGGATCCGCATCACAGCAGCACGAAGAAATTCCAGGGGAATCCGAACCGCAAATTCGCGGTGCGTCCGGCGGACGACGCGCCCTTCGTACCGGCCATCGACGTTCCGAGGGCTGTCTACGTCCGACTCGGGAACAACATGCTGAACGCCGTTTCGTTCACCATCCCGGAACAGATTCCGGCCTCCGCGCTGTCGGGTACGATCGGACAAATCAACGATTCGACGGTCGTGGACGGTCGCAACTTCAGCATCGCCTTCACGAACATTTCTTACTCGGCCAAAGCCGTGCGGGCCAAGTTGGCGGGAACGGGTAAGGACCGATTCAGCATTCAGGTGGGCTTGGAAAACGTGGTACTCCGGATTGGTCGGACCTATGTCACGGGCAGAAGCCATTCCGCCACCGCGGGCAATATCAACGTCGTCGTGGGCCATCGTCGGCCGGCGTGGTTGACGGCGGTCGTGCAGCCATTCGTCAAGGACCGTCGCCTGCGGCTGAAACTGATTTCATCCGGCTTCAGCATCGAACAAGATAACTGGTACGTGTCGAATCCGGCCGGCGTGTCGACTCGCGGTTTCGGCATGACCGAGGCGAAAGTGTCTCAAGGTCTGGTTGCCGGCCTGTATGGCAGTCGCGTCCGCATTGAGAATGAAGTTCGCGGTGCGGTTCCGAAGCTGTTGGCTCAAGTCGAAAGCAAGTTGGAGGTCGCGGATCTCAACCGCTTGGTGGACGGCATGTGGCCGCTGCCCGTTTATCAGCCGCGAGTTCGCGTGTGGCCGCAAGAGGTCTCGACGGATCCGAAAGGGGCAACTCTGGTCTTCGGGTTGACTGCCGCCGCCGTCGATCCCAAGACCGCGCCGAAAACTCCCCGCGTGGCTCTCGTTGGTGGGCTGTCTGCGGCGGACATTGATCAAAGCGAAGAACTTCAAGTCGGCATCGCGGCCACGATGTTGGGGCCGCTGACGCAGATGCTGATCGACAAGAATCTCGCCCGCATTCACGTGTTGGACATACCGGGTCGCTCGTTTGCATCGTTTGTCAATCCGGACAAACTGTCCAAAGCGATTCCCGAAATCCGCCGCTTCGGAGACAAGGCCGAGATCTGGGCCGAATTGATTGTGTCGCGTCCGCTGAACTTGGCGGATCCCCCATTGGATATCGGGCCGATTGCCTTCGAGGACGAAGGCCCCCAGACGGTTTCCGGGACCGGAACCGACAAGAAGGTCGTGCAGGCCGACGGGAAAAAGACGGTCGATGGTGTGGATCGTCCGCCGCTGCATGTTCCGCAAAAAGTGAAGTTCGACATTCCGAAGGTGGTGGTATCGCTGTCGGTCCGCGACACGCCGACTTCGCCTTGGAAACCGTTCGCCGAGTTTGAATACGGTCTCGCGCAAATGGCGCAAGCGACGATTTCGCGTCCGGCTTACGACGTGCGAGCGTTGCGGCTGGACTGGTTCGGTCGACCGAGCGTCACGGCGAAAGGGCGTTTTGCTCCCGAATATCAAGCGACCGACGCGCGGATCGACACGGAAGAAGTCGCTCGCTTGCTAACGGAGAGTTGGCACAATTGGACCGGAAACGGTCCCGCGTCCGAGGCTGAGATTGGCGATATCCATTTCGGTTCGAGCAAGTTGCGGTTGAACGAGATCGGTTGGAAGGCCCCCAATTTTCACGCGTCGTTCACGGCGCCGGGTATCCGGATAACGAATCTATCCACCGTGGACTTTGTGTATGAGGTCAAAGGTCCAACCAGCAGTTGGGGCGGTCCGTACACACTGAAACCCGAAAAGCAGCACACCTTCGAGGTCCCGTATTCGATGCTGTTTCGGCGGAAGTCCGGCGCCAAGACGATCAGCTACACGCTGCCGGCGGGGACGCATTTGGAATTTCGCCAGCCAAAGACCGGCGGTGAGCCGCGACTGTATCAGGCGGCCGACATGCGGATATCGCAGATCGCAGCGGAAGCAGCGAAGTCGACGAAGTAGCCGCGTGGGGTGGGCACTGCCACCAGTCACAAGCGGTCTCGAAGGCATTAGAAGTTATTTGAAAAAGGGGTCTGACCCGGGTCGGCCTCAGTTTTTGCCGGGGTTTAGCGAGGCCTCCAAAGGGTCAGACCCCTTTTCAGATAGCTTCTAG
>JAQBZS010000986.1 GCA_027622115.1 Planctomycetota bacterium
GTGTCCAACCTACGTTTGGTTGCGGTCGAGCGAAGCGAGGCGGCGTTGGTTAACCGTCAGACACGCGTACGCCTGCGGCTGACGGTCGAAACTGTCAATGAAACGGAGTCATTCGATGCAAGCGTTTTGGGACTCGGTCGTGGAGCACTGGATCATCTCGGCGTGTGCCGCGTTCTTCGCATTTCTGGTTTTGGTGGCGATTTACGACGTCTTCATTCAGAAGAACCACATCATCCTGCACAACTTTCCGATCGTGGGTCACTTGCGGTACTGGCTGGAGACGATCGGCCCGGAACTGCGGCAGTATTGGGTCGCCAACGACAAGGAAGAGGCTCCGTTCAATCGGCAGGAACGCAGTTGGATTTACGCGTCGGCGAAGGGCGAGAACAGCACGTTTGGATTCGGCACCACCGAAAACCTGTACGAACTCGGCTATCCGATCATCAAGCACGCCGCGTTTCCGTTTCCCGAACACAAAGTGGTTCACACAACGCAAGACAAGACTTATGTGCCGTGCCTGAAGGTGATGGGTGAGCACCACAAACGAAAACGTCAGTTCCACCCGCAATCGGTCATCAATATCTCGGCCATGTCGTTCGGGTCGCTCGGTGAACGAGCTGTCTCCGCGCTCAACAAGGGAGCGATGGGAGCCAATTGTTATCACAACAGCGGAGAAGGCGGTGTCAGTCCCTATCATGAATTCGGCGCGGATGTCATGTGGCAGTTGGGCACCGGCTACTTCGGAGCACGCGATGCCGACGGACGGTTTTCGCTCGACGTCTTGGGCCGGAAATGCGACGAGAACGAACACATCCGCTGCATCGAAATCAAGCTGTCCCAAGGAGCCAAACCCGGCAAGGGCGGCATCCTGCCCGGCAAAAAAGTCACGGCGCAGATCGCCCGCACGCGGGGGATTCCCATTGGTGAAGACTGCATGTCGCCAAACGCTCATCGCGAATTCGACACGGTCGACGGACTGATTGATTTCATCGAGCGCATCGCCGAACGCACGGGTTTACCGGTGGGCATCAAGAGCGCGATCGGCATCATGAATTTCTGGGACGAACTGGCGAGTCGCATGAAAGCTCGCGGCGAAGGGCCGGACTTTATCAGCATCGACGGCGCGGAAGGCGGAACCGGAGCCGCCCCCCTGACATTTGCCGATCACGTTTCGCTGCCGTTTCGTGTCGGCTTCAAACGCGTTTATCCGATCTTCCAAGCTGCGGGAGTTTCGAAGGATGTCGTCTGGATCGGAAGTGGCAAACTCGGCTTTCCGGATCGAGCCATCGTGGCCTTCGCCATGGGCTGCGACCTGATTCAGGTGGCTCGCGAGGCGATGATCTCGATCGGCTGCATCCAAGCGCAAAAGTGTCATACCGGTCACTGCCCGGCAGGCATCGCGACGCAGAATCGTTGGTTGCAAGCCGGAGTCAATGTGGAAGACAAAGCGATCCGCATGACCCGTTACGTGCAGAGTTTCCGTAAGGAATTGCTATCGTTGTCCTACGCCTGCGGTTATCAGCATCCGTGCCAATTCAATGGCCGCGAGATCGAATTTTGCATCGGCGTCAATGATTACTCGCGGCTGGACAAGGTGTTGGGCTACGAGCGCGATTCGACGGGGTTGATGGAAACTCGTTCGCTGTCCGGGTCGGTGGTTGTGGTCGATTAAGGCCGCGTTCATTCATCGACGCTGTTGGTCCATCCTCTTTTCTTCCGCTCGCAAGCGAATTTCATGTCAGATACCAACACCCAGTCCGACCCGCGTGAAGAGGCTCCCAAGTTTGAGGAACGGCTAGGAGAATTGCAGACGATCGTCGGCCGTCTCGAAAGCGGCTCATTGGGGCTTGACGAAGCCATGCTGCAATTTGAACGTGGTGTCGCATTGCTTCGCACGTGCTTCGAAACGCTTGAGCAGGCCGAGAAACGCATCGAGCTGTTGACCGGATTCGATTCCGAAAATCGGGCTCGAACCGTGCCTTTCGACGCAAAGCCGACGGCGGAATCGCCATCCGAGCAATCCGCGACTGATCCCAGTTCGGCCGCGAAGCGCGACGGTGACTTGCTGTTCTAAATTCGAGTTCCTACAGCAGATGTCGGGCTTTGATGTCGAGGTATTGGCTGACCAGATTCCCCGTCAATTCGTCGGGCAGTACGTCCAACACCATCAAACCGCTCGCCTGCAAACTTGCGATTTGCAGCGTTTGCGTGCCAAGCATGTCCGCTGCCGCTGCGACCTGAAACGCTTGCAGGTCCGTCTCGGGAATCTGGTTCAGTCGCTCATACAATTCGACATTGCGGAGGAAGGCTCCGAGTACCAAGTGCGGTGACTTCAACTGCCGCATCACCCGGCTGATGCTCGTGAGATGCACTTCGTCCAACGCATGCGTCACCAAGATCACCAACGACCTCTTGCGGTATCGCTGCCTCAATTGTTCCACGAGCAGGTTGTAGTCGGTGGCATGGTAGGTCGGCTCGATGTCGTACGCGTGCCGGATCAGCGTCTGAATCGCACTGCGGCCTCGGACCGGCGGCACCCAGCGATCCACCTGATTCGAACAGCACATCAAACCCACCGAGTCACCCTGTCGCAACGCCACGTAACTCAGCATCAGAATGGAATTGAGGGCTCGGTCAAAATGCGAAATCCCGCCCACCTCGTTGCGCATCGACCGTCCGCTATCCAGCAGAAACAGCACGTTCTGGTTGCGTTCAATCACGTATTCGCGCGTGATCAGCCCCTGACACCGCGAGGTGGCCTTCCAATCGATACTGCGAAATTCGTCCTCGCGTCGGTATTCGCGGAGCCGATCAAAATCGCTGCCGCGTCCGCGCAGCCGTGACATTTTGACTCCCGCCTGCGCCAGTCGATTTCGCCGAGCCAACAGTTCAACGGCATGCACGGATTGAATATCCGGGTAGATGCGAATCTCCTTGGGCTGCGGATCGCGGCGTTCCGAGCACAACGTCCAGAATCCGAAACGGCTGCGGGCCTGCAAAAACAACCGCCCGAATCGGTTCTTGCCGCGTCGGTGCGGGGTGATGTGATACACGAAGTAGCGACCGCGATTGGGGGGCAAGTCGATGTGAAACGGCAGGTCCGAGATGTCTCCCGGCATCGGCGGTTCATCGTGAACAGCCACCACAACGCCTTGTGCGTTTTGATTTCGCAACTTAATTCGCACCGCGTTGCGAGCCCCCACGCTCATCACATCACCGACTTCGCGTTCCGCCACAATCTTGGACATCGACGGAGACCGCACCACGTCCACGATCGAGAACACGATCACTCCTGCGGTCGACCACACG
>JAQBZS010000987.1 GCA_027622115.1 Planctomycetota bacterium
GGCTTCGTTCAGGCTCAGCTTGGCGATGCGGCTTTCGTAGTAGATCGGCACCGTGGCCTTGTCGATGACCGCTTGCTGGATGTCGTAGACCGAGACGTACTCGCCGAACACGGCCCGCGTGTTGGCGTCGTTCTGCTCGATTGGCGTGCCGGTGAAGCCGATGAATGAGGCGTTCGGCAGGGCGTCGCGCATGTTGCGAGCCAGCCCGTCGATCAGGTCGTACTGGCTGCGGTGAGCTTCGTCGGCAATCACGATGATGTTCCGCCGATCGGACAGCAGCGGCATCCGCTCGCCCTTTTCATCGGGGGCGAACTTCTGAATCGTCGTGAAGACGACTCCGCCGCTGGCGACCTTCAGCAAGTTGCGAAGATGCTCCCGGTCTTCGGCTTGAACCGGCTTCTGACGCAGCAGTTCGTGGCAGCGTTGAAATTGGCCGAAGAGTTGGTCGTCGAGGTCGTTGCGATCGGTGAGCAAGACGAGCGTCGGAGTCTTCATCGCCGGGTGCAGGATGATCTGCCCGGCGTAGAACAGCATCGACAGGCTCTTGCCCGATCCCTGCGTGTGCCAGACCACGCCGCAGCGCCGATCCCCTTCCGGCCGAGACGCCATAACGGTCGCCTCGACCGCTTGTTGCACGGCGTGGAACTGGTGATAGCCGCCGATGATCTTGTAGATGCGGTCGCTGTCGGAGTCTTCCTCGAAGGCGATGAAGTTCCGCACCAGCCGGAGGAACCGCGTCTTCTCGAAGACACCGCGCACCAGCACTTCCAATTCAAGGATCGACTTCGGCGAGTCTTTCTCTCCGTCGATGGATCGCCAGATTTTGAACCACTCTTGATTGGCCGTGAGCGAGCCGATGCGCGCCTGCAAGCCGTCCGAGACGATCAGCAGTTCGTTGAAGTGGAACAGCGAGGGAATCTGTTGCTTGTAGGTTTGAAGCTGGTGGAACGCATTCCAAATCGTCGCGTCTTCGTTGGCGGCGTTCTTGAGTTCCAGCACGCTCAGCGGCAGCCCGTTGACGAAGACCACGATGTCCGGCCGGCGGTTGTGCTGGCCCTCGATGACCGTGAACTGATTGACGGCGAGCCAGTCGTTGTTGGCCGGATCATCGAAGTCGATCAGCCGCACCAGGTCGCCAGCGATCGAGCCATCCGCTCGTCGATATTCGACCTCGACCCCATCGCACAGCATCCAGTGGAACTTGCGATTGTTCGCCACTAACGACGGCGAATCGGCCAGCACCACTTTCCGAAACGCCTCGTCGCGGGCTTCGGCGGGAATCTTGGGATTCAGCCGGTCGATGGCCTCACGGAGCCGTCCCACCAGCACGACATCGCCAAATGAATCCCGTTCGGCAGCGGCTTCGCCCGGTGCCAGATCGGGACCGGAAGCGACGGCATAGCCCAACTCACCGAACCACGAGAGGGCGGCATCTTCTACGGTGGATTCGTTGAATGACGTGGCCATGAGGTTTGCGCTTAAATAAGCAAGTCTTGTCCTGGTAAGGCGTTGCACGTTACGGCAGTGGCAGGCGGTGGTTTGGTTTTAAGTAAGAAATCAGGCCCAGAATGGGACGTAATTTCGGTAACGGGTCGAGGTTTGGGCAGGGGCAGCCGCCTTGATTTTCCCCGCTTCGACAGTCGCCGCGATGATCTGGGAAACGGTGGCCACTTTGTCTTCCTTCAGCTTGAACCGTTCCCGCAGGCTTTGGTTGGTCATCTTCTCGTTCATCACGTAGCGAAGACAGCAGTGTTGGTAGCAGGCGCGGATGCGGTCACTGCGATCCATCGCCTCAAAGTCGATATGGGCGAAGAGCAATGCCGAGGTACGCCGCTCACCAACACGGAAGTCCGGTGCTGGTAACTGGTACGCCTCGGCCCAATGCACGACCTTGTCGATGCCACTTCCTTTCTCTTCGCAGATGCCAAGTCGCCGCATCAGGTCGGCCAACCGCTCGTTGCGCGACTGATATTCATCAATGAAGCGGTCCGGAGAGATGAAGGGCTTGCCCGGATTTGTGATTTCCATGCGGTCATCGTAGATCTCGATCATGACGGACACACCGGTCTCCGTGAAATCTTGGTGAATCAGCGCATTGGCCACCAATTCACGGACCGCGATCTCGGGAAACATCTTCACTTCCCGGCGGAGTGCCTGCTCGATGACCTCATTGGATGGCACCAAGCCGTTGATGAACTCGACCAATCCCTGAAAGCCAACGGCGTATCCCTTCGAGCCAGGCTTGTCTAGCTTTGTCTTCAGCTTGTTCGTCCCTTCGTAGACGATCACACGCGGCGCTTTGCGGGCGAGCCGGTCGAACTGCTCCAGCTTCTTTGCAAACAGGATTCCGCCCAGATTCGTAATCGTCCAACCGACGCCATCGCGAACGATCAGCTTCTCGCTCTCGAATCGTTCCAGCACGCCTGCCCGATTGACCGGGTAAGGAAGTTGCAAGAGGTCAAAGTAGCTCTGCGTGTCCAGCAGTTGAACGATCTTGTCGTCGTCGCAGTCAATCATCGCGGGCTGCGACAGCCACGAAGGCTCACCTTCCGCCATGATGCGTTTCAATTGATCCGCCGACATCGGCACCAGTTCCTCGCCTGCGCGCATCAAGTACCGGCCCTTGTAATGCACCGGCTGGCCGACGGGACGGGAGGGGACATGAAACACCAGCACTCGACCGTCGGGATGTGCCACCTCGTCAAACGTGACTTTCAGGTGCAATCGCTCGTGGAGACCTGCGACCGTCCGCTCGGGTACGGCAAACGCCTTCGTACCGACAACTCGACGCGGGATCTTGTCAGTGACACCGAGGACCACTCGGCCGCCACCTTCATTCGCCAAAGCGACGCAATAATCCACCAGTTCCTCGAAGTGGAAGTTGTTCTCCGCCGCCTTGAATTCCAGACGCTCGGTTTCCGAACGAACCGTCAGCAGAGCGTCAATTTGTTGGGGTGTTGTGGTCATCGTTCAAAGTTCCAAGGATGGCTGACCGTGTTTGTTCCAGGTGTGACGTTCAGCCCCAGACGACGTGATCGGGATTCACGCTGAAGCCGCATTTGGTGCATTCAGGGCGGTTGGCCGTCAGCGTTCCCTGTTCGCATTGAGGGCAGCAATCGGAGTCGAGCAACAACTTCACGTCGCGGCCCATTGTTGCCCCGCACGATTCGCAGGTGGGGTGCAACGACTTGAAATCCCAAACTCCCCAGCAGCGCGGGCAGTGATCGTGGGGGACGGTCGTCATTTCGCCGTTGACGATGTACCGATGAGGGGTCGAATCGCCCGTCATCGGATACGGCGGCTCACCG